>CAZPHU010000094.1:8267-13217 GCA_964586285.1 uncultured Fibrobacterota bacterium
CTTGTTACACTGGTCTTGTTTGCGTCCCCGACAGTGGCGTTTGTTCACCTCGTCGTTTACTATCGACTTACAACCTATTTCTTCATATCGATTACGGTGGCGACGTAGGAGAGGCCTGAATGTTTGATCATCGGTTCTTTTTCTATGGTGATCGTTCGCTTGAAGTAGTTTGCGGCTTCGGAGATATGGCAAAGAGCGATGCCTGCATCCACGTAGTTTATGTCCTCCAGAAGCTTTCGGGAAATAAACGAACCGGCCTGTTTTATGAATACATAAAGCGGTCTTCCGTCGCACAGAAAACGCCACGGCTGGAGGTTGAGCGCCGATGGTGCTATGCGGGCGGTCTCCAGAAGCGGCTGCCAGAACTGATCGATTCTCCCGTCGGTCATCAACTGCTTCAGAGGTTTGCGGCTTATACGAGTGATATCGGTGCGAAGGTAATCGTCCTGCTTGACCGGATAGCCGAAGGCAATCAGGGCGGCAAGTTCGTATCCCTGTTCGGTATCCACTATGTTGTGAATCTCACGATCCTTGACCAGGCCTCCAAGCCAGCAGGTGGCAAGACCCCGGGCGGTCATGTTTATGATAAGATGCTCGCCGGCAAACCCCGCATTCTCACGCATCCCCGGAAGCGCCTTTCCCGACAGTACAAGGTAATGGGGTGCCATGTTTTTGCCCAGATTGCCGATAAATCCACGCAGCGCCCGGTGAATCTTATCACCCGCCTCGATAAGCTCGATCTTTAGACCGGCGGCCGGAAAGACCAGCGGTACCGTTTCGATTTCGGTGCGGATATCATCCAGAATCTTCTCTTCAACCGGCCGTGAAACATATTTACGGGTTGATTTTCGGTGCAGCAGTGCGTCAAAGCGATCCATACAACTCCTCCAGAATGACCCCTTAATTTAAATGATCGCGAGTCATCGTGTGTGCTAAAAGCACAAATCATTCCATAAATTTTTCAAACAGGAAACGAGAATGATGCCAAGGACATGGATTCGTACGGATTTACTCCGTGTTAAGCTTTCCGAAACGATTTCGTATGTGTATGAATAATCGGTATTATTTTTTTGGGATCAAGCGGGTTTTAGATACTCTTGGTCCGGCGTCGGCACAAAGCTTTTCATCCCTTCACACCATCAATCGGATATTAACGACATCTTTGGGTATATATTTTGCTCAGCATTTTAGACGGTCTAAAACCGGTATCTTTGCGGCTTGTTTTATTTAACTCCCGTGTTTCGGACGCTTTTATGAATTCCAATGCGCGCCGCCCACGTATACTGTGGGCCGATTTCCTGAAGATAGGTGCCATGTATGCGGTTGTTCTTATTCACAGCGCGGCTCCGCTTCTTATCGCATACAACCGGCAGGGGCCCAGGGTTTGGTGGGTGGGGAATCTGTATGATTCGCTGGCACGATGGTGTATTCCGGTTTTTTTCATGCTAAGCGGGGCTTTTCTGATTGGAAAGGCGCAGCGGGTGGGGCCGGGGCCGTTTCTTGCCAGACGGCTGCAGAGAATCGGCATCCCCTTTCTGATCTGGAGCGCGGTTTATTTCGTCTGGAACATCCAGATGAACAACCACGACCTGTCATACGGCTCGTTTCTGGTGACAATCATCAGGGAGCCGGCTTACTATCATCTCTGGTATCTTTACGTACTGATGGGAGTTTATTTATTCGCGCCGCTGTTAAGCGTGTATCTTCAGTCGGCCAGTAAGAGAAATGTCACCTATTTCATCATTCTGTGGGTGATATTCGGATCGGTGCTGCCGACGGTTGAGGCGTATTTTGACTTTCCCTTGTTCATGATTTCGACCGCTCCGTATTCGCTTTTCCGGTATCTGGGTTTCTTTCTGATCGGATATCTGATGCGTAATTCTTCCTGTTCGCGAGGTTGGCTTACCCTGTATGCGCTTGTTTTTCTGGCGGGGCTTTTGGTGACGATCGCCGGCACCTGGTGGTTGACCGTAGTGAAAGGGGGTGGGGAGTTTAGCGGTGTCTTCTATGAGTACTACAGTCCAAACGTGCTGATCATGTCGGTGTCCTTATTCATAATAATAAAAAGTCTCCGTCTTCCCTCCGGGGTATATGTGCCCAATCCTGTGGCGGGTACAATATCCTTTGTCGCGGGCTGTGTTCCCGGGATTTATTTGGTTCATGCGCTGGTCATCGCCCTTTTGCAGCAGGAGTTTGGGGGATTTAGAATCGATCAGTACACATACGGCGCGGTCTTAGGCGTGCCTCTTTTCGCATTGATCGTGTTTGGTATTTCCCTGGTCTTCGTCGGATTCATCCGTCTGATTCCGCTGCTGAGACGAATCGTGCCATGAATGGAATTGCCCGATATTACGCACGGCCGTGCGTCACAACAAACGGCACGGCATACCCCGGATGGTGCGGCCCACCCCAAAAACGGTGCGGTACCGGGTATGTGCATAACCCCCGCATTGTTCACGGTAGTTCCCCTGTGGGGACGCACGGCTGTCCCTACAAACGGCACGGCCCACCGCAATTGACCGTTTTTGTTAATAATCCGCCACAAACCCATTACCGCCGCAATAAGAAACCACATCAAAACGAATGACCTATTAATCGTATAACTTTGCCAACCGAGTAACCGAGAGACCCAACATGATTTCTTCATCTCTAATTAAACGATTAATGCTGCCGCTGTTTCTGTTTGCGGCCCTTCCCCTCAAAGCCGAGTATCTTCATATCCCGTTGGAAAAGCGCATAATCGAGCAGGGGCTGGTGGATGTGCAGACTCTGGACTCGACTATCAGGGTGGAATTGAAATACGCCGACACCTCCAATTTCATGAAAGCAAACGTCTATGGGGATTTGCGAAAATGTTACCTGCAGCCCCAAGCGGCCCAGAAACTTGCCGCCGCAAGCGCCTATCTTCGAAAACATCACCCGGATCTTCGGCTGCTGGTGGTGGACGGGCTTCGTCCCCGGCATGTCTCACAGCGAATGTGGGACACCGTCTACGGCACCCCCATGCAGCGATACGTAGCAAATCCCAGATGGGGATCGATGCACAATTACGGCTGCGCGGTGGATCTGACTCTGGTCGATACAACCGGAAGGCGCCTGGATATGGGCACACCGATCGATCACTTTGGCCCCCTGGCTCAGCCCGCGCTGGAAAAGAAGTTTCTTGAAAGTAAAAAGATCACCTCTGAGCAGGTTGCCAATCGCGCCATTCTGCGAAAAACAATGAAAGCGGCGGGATTTCATCCCATCGCCATCGAATGGTGGCATTTCAATGCCTTCGAAAAGGACTATATCCGAAAGCACTATAAGATCATCGAATAAAAAAAGGGTTGTGCTTCAGGCTGGACATTTATTTGTTTGTAGAACAGTGTTGGGGATAGTAAAACGATTGTATTTTGACTCAAACGGCCCGGGGATGAAAAAACGGACCGACAAGGAGTGTGATTTTACGATTCCTGCAATAATTTTAACCGCTTACTTACGGGCTGATATTAATGAGATATAAGAGTTCCTACCGTCGCAAAAGAGTCCGTCCGATAAAACTTTTCTTCGTATCCTCTCTGGCGGTGGCCGCCTTTTTCTTTTTCGTCCAGGCGATGAGTTCTTCTCCAAAAGAGCATAACCTGCTCAAGATCGAAGATGTGCAGGGGCGTCTGGATTCTTTAAAAGAGCAGATCGCCTTGGAGGAGAAGAAGATCGCCCAAATCAAATATGAGAGATACAACCGTGAGGGAATGATCCGTGCGGGGCAGGGTATATTCCAGGCGCTTGGAGATCTTGGAGTACCGCAGCCGGTGTCTCTGAAGCTTGTCAACGCGCTAAGCGATTCGGTGGAGCTTATAAACATGGTTGCAGGAGAGCGGGTCGGAGTCGAGCTTGACCCCCAGGATACCTCCAGAGTCCTTGGTTTCTCCTACTCCCCAAACCCGGCCGTGGTTCACAGGCTTGTCTATGTGGACGGTATCTATGCCTACAAACGGGTGGAGCGGCCAACCACCATACGCCACAGCCTGATCGAGGGGGTTATCGAATCGGGCTCATCCCTGGATCAGACTCTTCGCGAGAAGGGCATTTCCCCGTCCATGGTTGGGGTGGTCAACGGTGTGCTTCTGTGCAAGGTTTCTTTCCGTACCGATGCTCGCGAGGGTGACCGGTTCAAGGTACTTTTGCGCGAGCGTTTCTTTCAGGACTCGATTCGTATAGATGGTCAGGTGCTTTACACCTGCTATGACGGTGTTCGGGCGGGATTTCACGAGGCGTTTAGATATGATGACGGTGATCCCCAATCCTCTTATACGGCACATTATTCCGAAACCGGCGAAGCACTTATCCACTCGGGTCTGCGTTATCCGCTGGATCGGCTTCACATAAGCTCCTCTTACGGAATGCGAATCCATCCGGTGTCGGGAATTCGCAAGATGCATTGGGGTGTGGATTATCGCGCCCCGATCGGAACGCCGATTTACGCTGTGGCTCCTGGAGTGGTGGTTCAGTCGGCCTACAACAAAAGCAACGGCCATTACGTCGCGATTCGCCATCCCGACCGCTACATATCCTACTATCTGCATCTGCACAGACGCTCTGTGTCAAGAGGCAATGTGGTTCGCGCGGGTCAGATCATTGGCCGGGTAGGGAACACCGGCATATCGACCGGCCCTCATCTGCATTTTGGTTTCAAGCAGCCTAACGGTAGATGGATGAACCCGCTTCGCAAGCGCATGATAGCCACTCCCAAGCTAAAAGGGGAGAGGCTGGCCCGGTTGACCACGCAGGCAAAAGAGATAAGATCGCTTCTGGACAGCCTTCAAACAAACTCCCCCCCAACCTCCCCGTTGGCTAAGGTGGAGGAATAGAGATAGGAGTCAGGGCGAAAGGACTAGTGGAAACGCACCCCCTCCCAGCGTCCGCCTTAGTACGGGGGAGGAGCTAACGCGTTCTTTGGCTGAAAAT
>CAZPHU010000095.1:0-10260 GCA_964586285.1 uncultured Fibrobacterota bacterium
CCGGTGCCCCCGGCGTCTCCCGTTTTGGTGAAAAAACTCTTGGAACCACTCTGATCTGTCACCAGCATCGATTCTTCAATGCTGTAGGGTATGCCAAAAAGAGCTTCTAAGCCGTCCATATATACAGAGTCACCCGAGACGTGCCAGTTTCCGGAATGATCTCCGGTACCTCCGGTAAGAGTGTATTCGTAAGTCCCGTCACCGTTAAACACATACTCTTCGGTATAGCCGGGAGTTAACGGCATATCTATGCCGGCGGTTTCTTTCTTTTCGATCTGCCACTCGCCGACAAGTTCATTATCCAAATTGTTGTTCTCGCCGCCGGGCTTTGACGGATTACCTGAATCATCGTCACAGCCGATCATCAGAAGAAATGCGGGCAGGACAAGCAATGCGGACAATTTTGGTTTAAACATAAGTACTCCCTCCTTTAAGGTATGAATAACAGGTATTAGACGCTTACATCATCGCCGTGATGATTGTTTCAATCGGGTAAACCATTCCGATTATTGACTCTTATCTAAATTCCGTTCACTAAGATAACACATTCCAACCTATACTACTGTGATCTTCGTCACATTCAGTCATTCTTTTTTCAAAGTTTCGTCCTGTTCGGTTCCAACGACCTCCACCTTTTCGTTGAATTCGCGCATGATCTACTCGCTTTTGCTTTCCGCATCACGCCGGGCGGACAGGTTCTCTATATTTTCCTGAGCTTTCTTTTGATCGTGTGTTTGCCGTCTAAGCTGGTAGGCCGAACTTTGATCACACCCCGTAAGAAGTACCACCGCTGCAGACATCCCCAAAATAATCCTTACAACCATTGCTTCATTCCTCATTATATAGCGATTAAAGAGAATCTCTCATTCGTACCGATTGAGTAATATAACCTGTCGAGCAGAAACATTCCTTTTTTCCCGTCCAATACTTTATCACTCCTCTGATGCTCTGTCGGCAAAAATAAATTATGTAAGCCGGATCTCTGGTTTAAACGTTATAATTTTATATTATTATGAGTCGGATGCGTGTAAGATATTGCCTCTCATGACCGGTACATACTTTCAAGCCTCGCTGTGGGTCCACTTTTTAGAAAAGAGGGTAAACGATGAAGATCACGACCTCAAAAAATGCGCAAACCATAAGTTTTGTATTACTGACATGTTTATTTCTAATTGGATGCAGCGATGATTCCGACCCGACTAAACCCGCTCCGGCTTTACCTCCATCCGTTGTTGAGGAAGGGACGATTATCAAAACAGATCATGTATCGATCGATTCGATTGTATTCTACTTTGATAAAGAATACTCTGTCGGTACATTCGCAAATGGAGATTTTTGGGTCGAGGGGCCGGTAACGATAACTAGAATTACCCCCGATTTTGACGGACGTAACAATGGTTGGGAGGTAAATCCGGTTGTAGAAGGCGACCACGGTTTTCAGGCCGGCGGTTACGGCGGGGGATTTGATCCTAAACTCGTTCCCGGTCTTCCGTACACGAATTCAAATGCCGTTGAATCGATTGTTAAGACGACTCCGTCGGGAAAAGAGAGACCATGCGTAAAATCCGCCGTTGTATTGACGGTTCTTGATCAGATCCCGCCCGAAAATGGGGCATCCGTGTTTCGCCCCCCATACGTTGGCGAAGATAAGCCGCTATATTCGGTAACCGATTTGAGAACCGATCTTCTACCATCCTATGAACCGGTCGAGGAGATGCCCGATTTAAAAACAGTTGCGGGATATTTCGACAAACTTTGGCTGGATCATAAAAAGGGCGCGATTGGAAGGGCGCTTAGACCGGCGGATAACATGGCCGATTACCAGCCGAGAAACACTCCGGCGATTTGCAAAACGGCGCTTCGACTTATGATGGATGATCCTCTCGAGGAGAAGCTTCCGGCATTGATAAATTATGTACAGTACGGGATCGATAAGATACACATGCTCTATAATGGTCACACCTGGCCGGCCGGGGGCGGCCACCAGCCCGGACATCGCCTCGGAGCCGCATTCGCGGCCGTGATGCTCGATATCGAGCGGGCAAAGACTATGCTCTGCGATGCCGAGTTTTTTCATGGAAACACCTGTTTCCATGTAGGCAAAAACAGCGACGGCCTTACCTTGTGGGGCGTTAATTCATCGGAAAGTAACTATTGGAGCTACGTTCGTTCACATTCGGGCAATCGCTCGATTAAAGATCCGTACGGATATATTGACGGAGGAGATATAAACCAGGGTGCCTATCAGGTCATAACCGCACAATCTCATAAGGGAGAGATTCTCGCCACGCACCTCATGCCGGTTCTCAAGCAGGCATGGAACATGAAGGAGTGGGAAATGATCCGAAACTATACCGATCGCTGGGTTTATCACGGCCACTGGGCATTGCCCGATCCGATCGCGGGTCACGACAGCACCGGGGTGTTTGAAAGCGACTACGGTCCGATCAGCGGCAGGCCAGGAGAGGCATTCATGGGGGATGGAAGGTTTCCCGAGGCTCACGGGATTCGCATGGATGGAGGTCAGTATAGAAGCAAGTATGTGGCGGCGATGTGGGATACATACAGGAGTTCGGTGCCCGGCGCTGAGAACAGACCGCCCTTTGTCGCGATAATCAGTTTGAATAACGGAGACACGTTAAACGAAGCGGTTACGACAGCAGCCACCGCTTTTGGCATTCACGGCATAGAAACCGTGGAGTTTTTCGTCGATGGAAAAAGTATTGGTACCGGAGAGCAAGACCCGCCGACAGAAGATGTAAAAAACCCACCGTTTAGGATTTCATGGAAACTCGAAGGATTAGCCGACAAAGAATTCGAAATTCAGGCGATCGCCACGGACAAGTTGGGCAACTCATATGAATCCGCCGTCGTTACTTTTTCGATTGAAAACGGCAGTTGATCACAGCAAATCGGTTTCTCCGGCTCCCCTCACCTGCTTTGCACCAGGTCGGGCTTTGGTTGTATTTTTATACCTCGAAAAGAGATTTACTTCAGTATCGGATTTTTATATGATTGCAATAGTCGACTACAATGCCGGCAATCTGACTTCGGTCAAGCGGGCGCTTGATTATCTTGAGATTCCCTGCCGTATATCGGCTGATCCTCAAGTAATCGCTGAGGCTCAGAGGGTAATTTTCCCCGGTGTAGGCAACGCCGGCAGCGCGATTGCCGCTCTGAAAAAAAACGGCCTGGATACCGCCCTTAAAAACGCCTTTGCCTCGGGCACTCCGATAATGGGCATATGTCTGGGAACTCAGATCATACTTTCCCATTCGGATGAGGAAGACACTGAGTGTCTTGGTCTGATACAGGGCAACTGTCCCAAGTTCAACCTCAAAGACAAGACTTTGAAAATACCGCACATGGGCTGGAATGAGGTTTCGGTTACACGGAGTCATTTTATTCTCAAGGATGTCAAACAAGGGGATGAGTTTTATTTCGTGCACTCATACTATCCCCAGCCCTTCGATCAGAATCTGGTTTTTGGAACATGTGAATATGAGATCACATTTGCGGCGGCCATAGGATACAAGAATCTTTTTGCCACGCAGTTTCATCCGGAAAAAAGCGGTCGTTTGGGGTTGAATCTGTTGAAGAATTTTTCCTGCTGGGACGGTAAAACATGCTGAGTAAAAGATTGATCTCCTGCCTGGATGTTCGAGACGGGCATCTGGCAAAAAGTGTAAAGTTCGTGGATACCAAAAATATAGGCGATCCGGTAAAAACCGCCCGCAAATATTATGAAGAGGGGCTGGATGAGCTGGTTTTTTACGATATTACCGCATCAAGCGACAAACGCGATATTATGATTGATGTTGTCAGCAATGTTGCCTCTCAGGTGTTTATTCCCTTTTCCGTAGGCGGCGGTCTTCGAAGCGTGGAGGATTGCAGCAAGGTACTTCTAGCCGGAGCCGAAAAGATCAACGTCAACAGCGCGGCAGTGAAAAATCCCAAACTTATTTCCGATGCATCGGCGGCATTTGGGGCACAGTGCGTGGTGCTTTCCATGGATGTAAGGCAGGTACCGGTATCATCCGATATTCCCTCCGGCTACGAAATCGTGATAAACGGCGGGCGCACTCCCATGGGTATGGATGCGATCGAGTGGGCTAAAAAGGGTGAGCAACTGGGTGCGGGAGAAATAGTGGTAAATTCTATCGATGCCGACGGAACTAAAGAAGGTTACGAGCTTGTTCTCACCCGCAAGATTGTGGATTCGGTCAGCATTCCGGTGATAGCCTCCGGGGGTGGGGGAAAACCCGAACATCTGTATGATGTCCTCACACAGGGAGGTGCTGATGCCGCTCTTGTGGCTTCAATACTTCACTACGGAGAATATACAATCGGTGAATTAAAGGAATACCTGGATTCCCGCGGCGTGAAAATTCGTATGCACTACTAGTTTTACACTACCATGACTGAGCCGTCCTCCACCCTCCTCCCCAATGCCGTTGCATTAAGTTTGACTCCTGAGAAACGCACCCCTTCCAAACCTTCCCCTTGGTAAGGTGAAGGCTTTAACGCGTTGTTATTCTTAGTTTTAGCTCCTCCCCCTTACCAAGGGGGAGGCCGGGAGGGGGTGTATTTGCCCCGGAGAATCGCTAAAATCAACCTTAAAGCAACGGCATTGGTCTTCCACCCTCCGGTACATAAACCCGGTTTTGCTTGCCTGTGGACCGCCGTGTATTATACAATTGATTCTGTGACTTAGTTGCGCTTGAGGAAATTAAGAAAACATATGAGAAATCCTCCACTGAGTCCGGGGGAAGGGCCGTTTCATTCTATAGGTAAACACAACTTTCAGTGCTCTGTTTAGCTCAAATCCGTGACAATCTTTAAGTAGTAATCATTTGCAAAAGCTGCATTCCGAGAGCAGATCGGCCCGGGGGGCAGTCCGGTATGATATCATCAAATATGAAATCAGCGATTATCAGTTTAATTCTTCTTTGCCTGCTATTGGCATCGCCCGCTCTGTCGGTTATCGAAAAACGTGGGGTGATCGGCAGGGATGAACGTTGGACCCGGGAAAAGGGCCCATATATCATAACCGACGACATTATTATCAATGAAGGTGCCAGACTGGTTATCGGACCGGGTACACATGTTTATATAGATCGGCCGCATGCTTACGATGATGGTATCACACAGCGCGATCATGCGGATTCTTTTTCTGTTTCGATAAAGGTCAAGGGGGTTCTAAGCTGTGTCGGAAGACCCAATGACCGGATTCGGTTTTCTCCCGTCAATACGGATTCGAGCTCTACACGATGGTACGGCATTGTACTTGACGCTGCGGTTGATCCATTCACAGAGATTGCATATACCGATATCGCCGGCGCACATCAGGGGATCACTATCAACAGCTGCTCGCCGTTGATTCGAAACGTTGTGGTGGAATTCAATAATGTCGGGATCATGATCGAAGACAATTCCCGGCCGGATATTTTCAACACCATAGCCGCTCACAACTTCGTCACCGGTATGCGAATCGAGAAATCAAATCCAAACATTTACAACAACATCTTTTCATTCAATCACAATTACGGAGTGTGGTCGGACGGTATCAGTGACGTGGATTTTTCCAATAACTGCATCTATGGTAATTATGACCGTAACCTGCAGGGGTGCGATCCCGAGCTTGGAATCATTAAGAAGACAAACCACAACAATGATTCGGTTGATTACAGGGACAATCTTTTTCTTGATCCCATATTCGCAGGCTCTGTAGCCGAAAGTCTGGCCGTTGAGCGCGACAGCCGCATACCCAGCGACAAGTCGCGTGTAAAAGATACCCTGCTGGCCAAGGTGCTTCACAGACAACTGGTAGACTCCACCGCACACAAAAGGCGCTATGGGACTTACCGCCGATACCAGCTCTCTCCCTACTCCCCATGTGTAAACGCCGGCAGAAAAGAGAGTGAGTTTAGAGACACCGACGAGAGCAGAAACGACATGGGCATCTGGGGAGGACCGGAGTTTATTATAAGAGAATAGGCTTATATATATCCCATTCCCCTCCGGCTAAAATCCTCACCTCAGATTATAATTTATGCCGCTTACAACCCTCATTAATTGAAACCGCACCAGATCCTTTCCATTTATCTTCTGAAATTTTTCTCCCGGCTCAGGTAACAAAATCTTTGCAGTCATTATGGCTCGCGGCCTTACACCTCCTGTTTTTCGGTCTTGTGTTTGCACTATCAAACCAATAAGTAGTAAAAGGCTTTCGTGAATTCATTGGACCGCGCCTATGTATAAAGGAGAGTTGTATGAGCAAGCACCCCCTTCACATGTTACTCATTGGTTTGTTCTTGTTTATAATAAATTCATCAGCCTCTAATAAACAGTCGGAGCAGACTGTCTTGAGCATCCCAACCACCGATATTATTCAACACATGCTTGATATCGCGAATGTTAACAGCGGAGATACGCTTTTTGATATCGGATCCCAAAATGGAGATTTGGCCATAAATGCGGCGAAGAAGTATGGAGCATACAGCATTGGTATTGGTTTGGTGTCGACCAGGATAGAATCATTTCTCACCCAGGCACAAGAGGCACTGGTTGAGGATCTGGTTCGTCTGGTGAAGACAAAGCCTCTCGACACGGACATGCACGATGCCACCGTGGTGGCACTGTATCTTACCCCGAATGAAAACATTGCGCTTCGACCAAAGCTTTTTGGCGAACTCAAGCCCGGTACCCGCGTGGTCTCCCGAAACAGCAACATGGGTGAATGGAAACCCGACAGAATAAGCCGAATCGATGATGAATTTGTGTACTATTGGAGGATTCCCGCAAACGTGTCCGGAGTCTGGGAGTGGGAAATAGAACACAATGAATACAAAGTACTTGTCACTCAACGATTTCAAAAAACAGAAATTTCTCCCCTTTCGGGCAAGTCACTTTACGATATAGAAATGACCGTCAGGGGTAAGCAGGTCGAATTGTTACTCTTTCTCTCACAATCCGAATCTTGTACCTATACAGGCACCATTGAAGGTGATGAGATAAAGGGTTTTGTATCAACGCCGGCCGGAAACTGGTTTCCCTGGGCTGCTGAGCGAATCAAAGATACCTCCAGGCCGATCAGCGAGGCATCGGATACAGACAACGGCAGATCTTAGCACTTCTAGCCTCTGAGGAGCATTTTATGCTTTTGGCGGCAAGTAAGTGAACAGAAAGAACCCACTCAAGGCTGTGCATCTTCTTCTTAAGATATGAAGCACAATAGGCTATTGAGGGAAAATTATCTTTTGTGAGATTAGAGATTTATAATATGGAAAGAATCTTGTATAGCAGGCGGGGGACAGTAAACTACGCGAAAGTAGACTATCCGAGTATGGTGAAACGAATAGGCACGATAATCCAGACCGCCACCGGATTACCGTCACGAAGCGCCGGGTCAAACAGAGCCTCCATGCATGCTTTTCTTGCCAGGACTTTGGAATCGTATCCTAAATCATTTAGAGGTATTGCACGTTTGACTTTGCCGTCTATATCTATCAGACACTTGACTTTAACGACTCCCTCGATTTCGTTTTCAAGCATTTGGGGCGAGTATTCGGGGCGAGGTTTACGTTTATACTGAGGGACTCGATCTATAGTCGTTGTGCTGACGACCTCTCCCTGAAGATCTTGGGGGGTGGCGGTATCGCTGTCAATCGATTTGTCCAGCGTGTTGCCAAGCTTTCCTATGACAGCATCACCGGCCGAGCCCGATGAGCCTATACCGCGAGAGTACACTTTTTTTATCCCATACACCGGCCGAGCCTTTTTTTTCTTTCTGCTCGATTCCTGATCCGGCTGTTTCTCGATTTTCACATCTTCTTTTTGACGTGTTTTGGGGTTGTCGGTCAGATCGACAGGCTCCTGCTTTTTAGGTTTTGGTTTGGGTTTAGGCGGTGTCGGCGGTTCGGGCTTTGGTTTTTCTTCGGGGACAATAAACGAAGTCTCGATTCTTTCCCGATCGCCGGAGGCCCTTTTAGGGTCGGGTGCGGGGCGGGTATGCATATACATCCCCAGCCCCAGAAAAGCCAGAACAGACAGCAAAAGCACCGGGCCGAACAGATTATCCCCCGACTGTCCCCGCGGTTCATAAAGAGTCGCGGGAGATTCGGATGTGTCTTTTTTCACTGCTCCTCCCGCATCACCAGTATCGAAAAATCCGTAAAACCCGATTTACTGCATGTATACATCACCCGTTTAACGACATCAAAGGAAAGGTCACGATCAGCCTGAATCATCACTTCCCTCGGTTCGTTTGTACTTGTTTTCCCGGCAGTTACCCTTACCCATCGAGCCAACGCGGGGATAAGCATGCTGTCCGAGGAAGTTATAGCATTTATGGAATCGAGCACAACTCCGTCGGCAATCAGGACTTCTTTTGTAATCTCCACGGACGGTTTGAGCGAAGGACTTTTCTCCGATTGGGACAGCGGCAAAACCAGATCATCCGAGGGCGTAATCAGGTTACCCTCAACCGAAAAACTCTTGATTAGAAACACCAGCAAAATGGTCATCACGTCGATCAATGAAGTAAGCTGAGGGCGGAAAGTTCCCTGTGCGGCAGAATATTCATCGTGTCTTGATGTTATGAAACTCACCTTATCCCCTCGACCTCATCGGGTGCGCTGCTTAGACCCACATGTTCGAATCCCGCCGCTTTACAGACATCCATCACCCGTACAACGTTTTGAAATCGAACGGCATCCCTCGATGCAACAACCACCCTGTCCGACTCCTGAATACCGGGCTTATGCCTAATAAGTCTCTTTCTGAGAATCTCGTAGACGCCACTGTCTCCACTGCTAAGCGAATCAAGCATTCTGTCGCCAAGTGTTACTGCAATGAATCCTGTATCGACTACCACCGTCAGCTTAAGTTTTGGCTTCTCATCATCCCCGGCCATGGAGGCGTTGACATTTGGCGGCAAAGAAAAATCCAGTATTGACATATGAGTGAACACGGCTACCGATACCAGAAACGGTATCAGTATGATAAACATGTTCATGATCGGAGTGACATCGATGTCGATGGTATCCTCGACGGCGTCGGAGGGTGTGCGGGTATTTTTCCGAAAAAAGGATGCTTTCATTGCTTTTTGGATTTCATAAAATTGATTACTCGAACCAGCGATTCATCCAAATCCTTAATCAACCTGTCGCGCATGTTGGTCAGCATTGTATACATGATCATACAGGGAACGGCCACGATCAGTCCAAAAGCCGTGGTGTTCATAGCCTGTGAAATTCCCTGGGCCAGCATGGTAGCTTTCCTGGCGGCCTCTGCCTGAGCAAGAGAGCTGAAGGAGACCTGAAGACCGGCGATCGTTCCAAGTAATCCCAGGAGTGTGGCAATATTTGCAAACAGCGCCAGATAGTTAAGCCGCTGAGAGAGTCGGGGAATCTGTTTGATCGATGCTTCCTCTACACTGTCGCGTATCTGATCAAGGTCAAATCCTGCTTTGTATCGGTTTACCGCGACTCTGATCAGCACATTTATCGGTGCATGCCCCTTAGCCGCCAGATTTTCGGCCAGGCCGGGATCATCTTTCTTTAAAGCCTCTACAATCGAAGGCACAAGTTTTTGCCCCCGGCTTCGATTAAGCAGAAAGTAAAATATCAGCCGCTCCAGAACAACAGCCATTGCTACAGCGAAAACGGACAGTATCACCCACATGAACGGGCCGCCTTCGTTAAACCGTTGTGACAGCAGTTCAAACATATATTCTCCTCTTGAAAAACTTCTTTCCTTTAACTTCGTCGGTGCATAAAAATAATTAACCTCACCGGAAAATGTATCTGGTGAGGTCTTTTATATCCGGCAAAGCCGCAGAGTCGAGGATCAAAGATCCAGCAATTAGAAAACCATAATCGCATTGTCAAACAAAACGATAAAAAAGCGTGCCTTTGGCGACCGCAGGGCCTAATGATCAAAAATTAAAAACAGTTGGATTTCCACGCTAAAAATTACAGTTGAGATTGAGCCCGTAGGCTTGTCTTTCCAGATTGGTTTTCGGCGTAAGAGAAAATTGAAATCTGCCCGCACGTGCCCGACGCTTATAGCTCCCGATATACATTGCCGACGTAATTGCACTCTTGGCCCAGTGTACTTCACCAACTGTCATTAATACCATCCCGCCGATACCGGTAATAAACGCCAGTGCCACATTTTCAGAAGAGGAAGCCGCAAAAAAAAGGGCGTAAACCCCGAATCGAGTCTACGCCTGTATGTTATTTAAACGAATTTCGTTTT
>CAZPHU010000095.1:10360-13214 GCA_964586285.1 uncultured Fibrobacterota bacterium
GCGTAAACCCCGAATCGAGTCTACGCCTGTATGTTATTTAAACGAATTTCGTTTTGGTCTGGAATGAAGCGAGGCGCAGTTAATTTTAAATAGTAGAGAGGCTGCGGGTGTTATTCGAGAATCCCGAGTCGTATCCTGCCGGCGCTGTCGACAGAACAGCAGCCTTACTACTGGGGATAAAATAGTTGATGAAACCGAAAGAATCAAAAAAAAAAGTGTGCCTTACCGAAAATGGAATCTAAAGGATTAACTTCCCCATGTCGATATAATGAGTATGAGAAAACCTGTTCTAAATATTGCCGTGAGAGTAATTAAACAAAAAACCCTCCCCTGTAAAACCCTGTTTTTGTATGTTCTGTTATCGGTTAGGATTATTGCCGCTCAAGCGCCGACCGGTTTTCAGAATGCCGACTGGGGCTTAGCTCCACAGGAGGTCGCGGCTGCTGCCGGTGTGCAGGACTGGCGCCAACAGCCCAATGAAGGGGAGTTTCCGGCAGAGCTTAATATCGTGACTTATATTTCCGATCAAACCATCGCCGGATACCAAGCTCAGGTATCCTACTATTTTTACGAAAACAGATTTTTTCAGGCAACAATAGATTTCGACTTCGACCACCTTGCCGAAGTCGATTTCAACTACAACGTCTTTATCAGCGTTAACGACTACTACAAACAGATACGAGCCGAAACGCTGACTTTTGTTAACGACATTTACGATCTTCTTCGAAAAAAATATGGAAAGAAGAAACCGGTTTTCAAAGGACTGGATCCACGTCACACATTCTCCCGCACCGACTCCTATATAAGTCAGGAGATCTGGAACCTTCGCTACCATCCCTATACATACTATCAACGCATCGTGAGTTCATCTTATGCCAGATGGGATTATCCGAAGACCCGGATCCTGTTTTCGGTCAACATCGCGGCATCGGAAGAAAAGTTCGATTACTCCCTTTCGCTCGTATCTCTGGATCTTCACAGGCAAATCGCCGAAAGTATCGACCAAAGACGCATGCGGGGGCTGTAGGCGGGAGTCTCCAGAAAGTATATTTCACTGCTTGTAAAACCACGTCCCGCAACCTTTTTCATTCAGGGAAACGGAATGTCTGATAGAATTTACGTGGGTATGAAATCCCACGAACGTGATGCATTAGGTGAAAAAACACGGATCCGAATAGAGCACGATCTTGGGATCGATCAGATTCAATCGATTCGTACAGTCGCTGTCTATACACTGAACGCGACTTTTACTCCCGATCAGCTGAGCACTATCGCTCAGGGACCGCTAAGCGATCCAATAATTCAAAGGTATACGATAAACCAGTCGTTTTCCGACTCCTTTGACTGGCTGGTGGAAGTGGGTTTTCTGCCCGGAGTTACCGACAACGCCGGAAGAACCGCCCGGGAAGCGGTAGAAATCACCCTGCCCGGAAACACTCCCGCGAATTTCTCGGTACACTCCGGAACTCAATACTTCTTTGAGGGCCGAATCGACCGCCAACAAGTCCAAAAGATCGCCGAGCAGCTTCTTGCAAATCAGCTGATTCAATCCATTCATATCTATACGCGTGATGAATGGATGGAGCGCAGCGGCCTGCCTTTCGATCCGCCTCTGGTAACCGAGCCTGCCGAGATCAAACCGTACTTTGCCGTTAATCTTTCGGTCGATGACGATCAACTGCTCAAGATCAGCAAAGATGGTATGCTTGCGCTTACACTGGATGAGATGAAAATTATCCAGCGGTACTATTCGCAAAAAGAGGTGATCGATAAACGCACCGAGGCCGGCTTGCCGGCAGAGCCGACCAACGCTGAGCTTGAGATTCTGGCCCAGACCTGGTCGGAGCATTGCAAACACAAGATTTTTAACGCGCAAATTACCTATTACGAAAATGATCGCGAGCCGCGAACCATCACGAGTGTATTTAAAACGTTCGTTCAAAGGACAACCGAAGATGTGCGCAGGGCACGGGGCGAAAACGATATCTGCCTGTCGGTTTTCAAGGATAATGCCGGTGTCGTAAAGTTCAACGATAAATGGGCGATCGTTTTCAAAGTAGAAACACACAACAGTCCCTCGGCACTGGACCCATACGGCGGAGCACTAACGGGGATTGTGGGAGTCAATCGTGATCCGTTCGGAACCGGCATGGGAAGCCGTCTGGTTGCCAATACCGATGTTTTCTGCTTTGCCTCGCCATTTTACGACAAACCGATTCCCCCGCGTATACTTCACCCCAGGCGCGTAGCCGAAGGTGTTCGGGAAGGCGTAGAGCACGGGGGCAATAAAAGCGGCATCCCAACGGTAAACGGAACCATCGTATTTGACGACCGATTCCTGGGTAAGCCTCTGGTGTACTGCGGTACGCTTGGGATCATGCCCATGGAAATCAACAACCGAAAGGGATACGAAAAGAAAGCCCTGGTGGGTGATCATATAATCATGACCGGCGGACGGATCGGCAAGGACGGTATCCATGGAGCCACCTTTTCCTCCGAGCCTCTTCACGAGGGTTCCCCGGCCACGGCGGTGCAGATAGGAGATCCGATCACTCAGAAACGCATGACCGACTTTTTGCTGGAGGCTCGCGACCGTAACCTCTACAATTCTATAACCGACAATGGAGCGGGGGGACTGTCGTCGTCGGTGGGCGAGATGGCAGAGGATACAAACGGTGCGGTGGTGCACCTGGAGCGCGCCCCGCTAAAATATCACGGGCTTGAACCCTGGGAGATATTCGTTTCAGAGGCTCAGGAGCGAATGACCGTTTCAGTCGCGCCTGAGAAGGTTGAGGAGTTTCTGGCACTGGCAAAAGAATACAACGTCGAGGCAACCGATCTGGGAGAGTTTACC
>CAZPHU010000096.1:0-13069 GCA_964586285.1 uncultured Fibrobacterota bacterium
TTTAGCCATTTTGTACCTCCAGGGAGTGGTAGTGGAAAAAAGGGCTCTTATTTACCCAAATAAGAGCCCCATACATCAGGCTTCTTCGTTCAAAAACGAAAAGACACTACCGGATCACTTATTTAACAGTGTCCATATGTATCAGCAGGTCACAAACTTTGTTTGAATAACCCATTTCGTTATCGTACCATGAAACAACCTTAACGAAAGTATCACTTAGCTGAATACCGGCACCGGCATCAAAAACGGAAGTGCACTTCTCGCCAACAAAGTCATTTGATACGACAGCATCTTCGGTGTATCCCAAAATACCCTTCAGTTCACCTTCGGAAGCCGCTTTCATGGCAGCCTTGATCTCATCGTAGCTTGCGCCCTTTTCCAGACGGCAGGTCAGATCCACTACCGAAACATCCGGGGTCGGAACGCGGAAAGCCATACCGGTAAGCTTACCGTTAAGCTCGGGAATAACCTTACCCACAGCTTTTGCAGCACCGGTGGAGGAAGGAATGATGTTCTGACCGGCACCACGTCCGCCGCGCCAGTCTTTTGCCGAGGGACCGTCAACGGTTTTCTGAGTAGCAGTCACAGCGTGAACTGTAGTCATAAGACCTTCGGCAATACCCCAGTTGTCGTTGAGAACCTTTGCGATCGGAGCCAGACAGTTTGTAGTACATGAAGCATTGGAAACCATGTCCATATCAGCCTTGTACTCTTTGTGATTCACACCCATTACAAACATGGGAGTGCTGTCCTTTGAAGGAGCAGACATCACTACACGCTTTGCGCCGGCTTTCAGATGCCCTTCGGTTTTTTCGCGAGTCAGGAACAGACCTGTAGCCTCTACTACATACTCAGCTCCAACCTCGTCCCACTTCAGATTCGCAGGATCCTTCTCGGCGGTTACCCGAATCGCCTTACCATTAACAACCAGTTTACCGTCTTCAACCTTCACGTCTCCATTAAAACGACCGTGAGTTGAATCGTACTTAAGCATGTATGCCATGTAATCAACGCTGATAAGATCGTTAATACCAACGATTTCAATTTCCGGCTTCTCCTGGGCAGCGCGGAATACTAAACGACCGATTCTACCAAACCCGTTGATGCCAACTTTAATAGCCATCGGAAACCCTCCAATCAGGAATGTTAAACGTTACACAAAACAAGGGTGTCGAAATGTATTTATTTTATTGCTTTGCAGACCATGCCCCGGCACTGTCTGCAAAGCAAATCAATATATGTCGTTGCAATCGTGTAGTCAATAGAATTACAACCTCCTAACATACTCAATGAGGGTAAAAAATATGGGTTTAGAACAATTCCCCTTTTTCGGTTCATATCCGGCCTCAAGGGACATGCTGCTGATAGCAGGCCCATGTGTCGCGGAATCCGAACAGCTCTGCCTTCGAATAGCCGAAAAGCTAAGCGCGATTCGTGAGAAGGGCCTTTGCGTAGTATTTAAGGCCTCATACGATAAAGCCAACCGGACTTCCAGGGATTCCTTTCGGGGGCCAGGACAAGACCGAGGTCTTCGTATTTTGCAAAAAGTAAAGGAGGAAACGGGCCTCCCCCTTCTCACCGATGTGCATTACCCGCACGAAACAAAAGCGGCGGCCCAGGTGGTCGATATCATTCAGATCCCGGCGTTTCTTTGCCGTCAGACCGATCTGCTCACAGCGGCCGGAGAAACAGGAGTCTACGTGAATATCAAAAAAGGACAGTTTATGGCACCTCACGACATGCGGTTTGCACTGCAGAAAGTCGGAAAAAAATGCCTTCTAACCGAACGCGGCACTTTTTTTGGTTACAACCGTCTGGTGGTCGACTTTCCGTCTATAGTATCGATGCAAAGTCTTGGCGTTCCGGTGATTTTCGATGCGACTCACAGCGTTCAGACTCCCGGCGGCGGCGGGGGGTGCTCATCCGGTAACCGCGAACTGGCCGTTCCCCTGGCCAGAGCCGCGCTTAGTATGGGCGCAAACGGCCTGTTTTTCGAGACTCACCCCGACCCGGACAATGCTCTTTGTGACGGACCAAACAGTGTGGAGCTGGATCGATTCTTAACAGAGATCCCGCGATTGGTTCAATTGCACCAGATGGTTAATGAGTGGTAGAGGATAGAGGGTAGTCTGCTGTCTTAATTTAAGTATACACTATATCTTGCAATCTATAGGAGGTGTAAACATGCCTTCTAAAGAAGCGGGCGGGGTGTTTAGCAATCATTATGAATCTTGTATTCTTGACGAGTCGTTTAATAGGTTAAACATGCATGCGATGCCAGTTTACTACATCCGGGTAAGAAAGTGAGCCGCCGAATATATCAAGAGCACTGCCGACAGTGGCATCCACCCGCCCCTTGCCGGCAATAAGTATTCTTTCCAAATCCTTTAGCGAGCGTACACCTCCGGCATATGTTACCACCGCGGGGCTATACTCCCCCAGCATCCTTACGAGTGACTCATCTATACCCGCCTGCTTACCCTCTACATCTACCGCATGCACCAAAAGCTCATCACACCATTTCCCAAGCAACGACAAGTTATATGGGTCAACCACCATATCGGAAAACCTTTGCCACCTATCCGTAACTACATAATATTTGCCTTCCTTCTTGCGGCAGCTTACATCCAGGACAAGCTTCTCTTTTCCTACGGCATCAACAATTTCGGCCAGACGGTCCCAATCCAGTTTGCCCGCATGAAACACATACGAGGTCACGATCACATGGGAAGCACCTTCAGACAGGTAATCCCCTGCATTATTCGAATTGATTCCACCTCCGACCTGAAGTCCTCCCGGATATGCACGAAGTGCCTCGCATGCCGCCTCATGGTTTCCAGGACCAAGCATTATCACATGCCCTCCGGGAAGATTGTCTCTTTTGTATAAGTCGGCATACCAGCCGGAAGAGTGAACACTTTCGTAGTTGGTAACCAACAAATCGGAAGCCGAATCGGAAAGAGTGCTGCCTACGATCTGCTTTACTTTGCCGTTGTGAAGGTCTATACATGGCCGAAAACGCATTCCATCCCTTTCTTTTTCATTCTTTGCAATGAAATTTAATATATTAATACAACATGGAATCAACTATTGTGAACATATCGGCTTCACACACAGTTATTTAACCGGTAAAGTTACGATTCCGGCGCCGTAAGTATCCAAAAATACCTTATTGACCGGATATCGGGTTTGATGCTATGTTTAGTTGAACAAGTTTTTTTTGAAAGGAGTCCCTATGCGATTGCTTAAAGTTTCACTCACTCTGATAACTGCAACGATATTAGTTGGTTGCGGTGCACCGGAGGTAAAAGAACAGATAGTCAAAAAATACCCTGACGGATCAAAAAGAGAAGTCAACTACTATCTGGGCAACGCCGCCAATGTCGTCCGTACTACCATCTTCTTTCCCGACGGTAAAATCCAATCGGACAGGTTTTTCGAGAACGGTGAACCTGACAGCGTGATGGCCATTTACAATGACAAAGGGCAGAAATTAAAAGAATGCTTCTATGATACGGGCAAGAAAAACGGCAAAGAAAGTGAATGGTACGAAAACGGTCAACTCAAGAGTGAAGCGACATTTGAGAGCGACAAACCCGTAGGAACCGCGGTCACCTACTATAAAGACGGTACTAAGGCCTCAGAGGTCACATATATCGATGGACGGAAAGAGGGCGAAGAAAAGAGATGGTACGAAAGCGGCAAGGTTAAGAGTATTGAGCCCTATAAGGGCGGAGACCTGACCGGCATATCTAAAGAGTGGTTTGAAAACGGAAAACTCAAAAAGCAGGAAACTTACACCGAAAACGCACTTAACGGCAAAAAGATCGAGTGGTATGAGAACGGAAGGAAAAAACTGGAAGCCGAATACTCAAACGGTCAGCTTCATGGCGTAAAAACAGAATACTACGAAAGCGGCCGCAAAAGAGCAACCGCAACTTACGAAAACGGCAATGAGGTATATGCCGAATTTTTCGGGTAATCCGCTAATCATATGAAAAAAAAAGCCGCGCATCCGCGCGGCTTTTTTTTTGTGGAAAATTTTGGTGTTATTCTCGATTCGAGCATTACAGTCTTTTTTTTTAACTCTTAACGGGTATATACTCCTCCAAAATTTTTCTTTGAAGCTGCCAGTGATTATACTGAGCAGCCCCACCGTTATTAACGAACACCGAAAAGACATAAGTACCCTGAGGCGCAAAGACATAACCGGCCAGGGTGCTTACACCATAGCTGTTTAGTGTGCCGGTTTTGGCCCGCAACATTCCTTTAAGTGGTGAATACTTAAATCGGGACGATAAAGTCCCGTCAACCCCCGCAACCGACAGAGCATTAACATATTCCAGATTGTAATTTTTCTTCGTCCAGACAGTCTCCAGAAGCGAAACGATCTGCTGGGGAGTCACACGATTTCCATTTCCCATACCCGAGCCGTTATAAATCTGGAGAGAATCAGGCAGTTTCTGTTCCATCCACCACTGCGATACGAGCAGTGAACTCTTTAACCATGATCCCGGCAAAGTATCCTTTTCCGCCGAGATAGTTTTAAACAGCATTTCCGCGGCAAAATTGCTGCTGTATTTATACATGGCATCAACAAACGAATTTATCGGGTCGGATTTAAACACATAGAAAGCCCCTTTTTTATGCACGAAAGCAGGCAGTGCCTCTTTACGCATACTTCCCTCCAGAACGACTCCGCTCTCTTCGAAAAGAGACCACAAAACCCTCCCGAAATTCTGCCACGTCTCCCATACCTTTCGATATATGTAGCGCGGACGATCACTAACCGACATGCCGCCAATTACAAATATGGATGTTCTACCGTCATTGACTTCTGTCCTGACCTGAAGAGGAGTTGCGCTGTTTGCCCCCAGGGTCTTGGCGGTGGAAATAATAGGAATATCTCGAATTCGTGGAAACGGCTCGATATGAACCGGAGATCCGGGTTTAGATCCCGGGGCCACATGCACCGCCACCGTGTTAAAACTTGCGGAGATTGCCGAAATCGGAGATTCGTAAGCACGACTGGAATTATCTTCCGAAAAGCCGGGACCAACAACCACTGTATCAAAGAAAGAATCATCGAAGACAAGATCTCCCTCGACCTTTTTGATTCCCATATGACGGATGTTCTGTGAAAACAACCACATTTTTTCCGCTGTAAACCCCGGGTCTCCCCCACCTCTTATGTATAAATCACCTTTGACGATTCCGGAATCGCGATCAAACTCTCCCCCCAGATACACCGTGGTTTCGAACCGATAATCCCGCCCCAGAAGGTCAAAGGACGCCGCCCCGGTCACCAGCTTCATTACGGATGCAGGATTGAACCTCTTTTCGGCGTTAAGCGCTACAATGGGAGCATCTTCTCCCAGCTTCTTGATGTAAACTCCGATTTTATCGGGAGAATATCCCGAACCTTGAAGAATTTTCTCCAGTTTAGCGTCATTTGCCGAAACTGAATTGGCATACACCGTGCACATTAAAACAACCATCCAGCTTCTCAAATCATGCATGCGGCAGTTCCTCCTGATAAATATTTTCAGCTTTTAGGGTTTGTCCTGATCATGTCAGAACCTATTTTTATAGGATTACGAAACGTGACTATTAAAGAAAGACATCAATAAGGAGCACTTACATGCCCAAGTATGCAATAGCATTTATCGTTCCCGTCGAAAAAAATGCCCTCAGGCACAGTATCATCGACAGCGTAGATAAGGAATCAGCCCTCAAAGAGTTCTTCAAAACAGAAATCAATGATTTCTATTCTACCGACGAACAAGGATTCTACTACTTCAAGGAAGATTTCTTTGATACCGAAACAGGCGCAGGCAGCATCCTGAAATGCGGTGAGTAACCACATCACTTAAATAAACGTGATCTTGGATCTACCTTGGACTCCATTTCTTGTATTTCGCTGACAAACTCTCCGCGATCTTTGAATTTGCGATACACCGAAGCAAACCTTACGTAGGCTACATCGTCGGTATGATAAAGCTCTTCCATCACCATCCGGCCTATTTCGGCTGCAAAAATTTCGGTACGGGCCTGTTTTTCCATCTGATTTTCAATCTTATCAACAATGCTCTCGATTTTCTTCATACTCACAGGCCTCTTCTTACAAGCGGATATTATACCCGACAACAACTTATGCCTGTCGTAAGGCTCCCGGCGCTGATCGTTTTTTACAATTGTGAGCGGGAAATTCTCTATATATTCATAAGTTGTAAAACGCTTTTCGCATTCCAGACATTCCCGACGCCTTCGAACAGCCCGCCCCTCTTTGCTCGACCGAGAATCTACAACTTTATCCTGCTCATGCCCGCAGTAAGGACACTTCATCCCTTACCTCTCTCTTCAAAAATGTTATTTTAAATACTGGGTTTTTCTCCGAAACGCAAAGCTTCGCACGTCAACCACAAGATATAGTATAAAATACTTACATCACATCTACAAGGGCAAGAAACGAAACTTTCTCCCTTAGAACTTATGAACCCAGGTATGTTTATTTAAGTAGTTTAGAATGTTCCGTGAATGGAAATACCCGACTCTCCATCGGCGATATTGTGATGAGGTTGGAAGCTGAGAGCCTGTTTAGTTACACCTTTGAAGCGAAGTGATCGCCGAATATCTATGAAAGAAATCGCCCTGTTCAGCACCATGGCGGCAAGGAAAAACGAAGAGCCCACATGCATAAGGGTAGCCTTTTCTCGTATCTGGTTGTATTTCTCCTGGTATGATTTGTCTTCCCATTTCCAGTGCAGATTTTCGCCCATGAATTTTTCTTCCGGGGTCCGGTACCGGTTCATCTTTTCATTATAGTCTTCACTACTCATTTCGCTGCCGACGTTCTTCCAGTAGAACTCATCGGCACCGTCTCCGCCGGTTGCCTCCGCATACATTCCGGCGTATGCACGTGAATCCTTGAAAAGTCTGCGGGAATAACCTTCCGTAAAAGCCAGACCAAAGATAAACGCGGCTTCAGTTGTAAAATATGTGAGCGCACGCGCACTTTTGCCCATGTACTGATGCCCAAGGCCGGGAATCAGTACGTTCCCAAGCATCGCAATAGATGAGGACTTATCGGATACCTTCTCCTGATTTTCGAAAATGTCGATGCTGTCGGTTTGTATCTCAGGTTCAACAACCACCTGAGCAGAAATAATCCCAAAACACAACGAAATCCAAAAGAGTGTATTGATGATCTTTCTCATATTAAAACCGTACTTTCACCCCGAGTTTTGTTTTCATATCGGTACCGGTAAAGGCCAGGCCCTGATCGATACGTATTCTATGCCAAAGTGTCTCCCTTTCCAAAAGCGCATCGTTGTGAGCCTTTGCTGAAAAAAGAGCATCTACCGCGGAAGCAAGGTGATTTGCGAGAAGAAGGAAAAGCATGTTGGTGGATACTTTATAGTAGCCGGTTGACTTACTTACCATATCCCGAAATTTACCCTGATCTTCAGAAAAACCAAACTTTCCAGTCTCAATTACCTGACCTGTCGCTTTATCGGTTCTAGTTATCAACCAGGTGGAATCGTCACCTTCTTCCTTATAGGCCTTATATCCGAATTTGTACTCGCCCTCGATCTGGTAACCGTTACTTGTAAATCGCGGCTCAGCGTCTTTCCAACCCTGAACATAGGCGTTCTCTTCAATGGCATGATAGTAATTGTCAGCTTTTGAGCTGCTTCTGACGACATTGGAATCGATTATAAGACCCAAAATATCCATATAATCTTTTGCGTCTTTGGATTGCAGGTGCGTTTTCAGATCATCATAAAAGGTGTTTAGCTTTTGATGATCATAGTTGTTGTCGGCAAACTCCCTGGCGTCTCTCTTCTGATCGCTTCCCTTCATATGATAATTAACAGCAACGCCGATAATGGCGGCTTCCGCTACGCCGAAGAGGGCGCTCTTCAAATAGTTTTTAACATATGCCTGCCCCAGCCCGGGCACCAGCATCGAAAGAAACATCGCCTTCTTGGGAGAGCGATATTCGCTTGCATTCTTTGCGAAATTTATCGACCGGGTTGATTCTACAACAGGCTCAATATCTGTAATCACCTCATCCTCTGAATCACTGCCCGAATCATGCTTAGGAGTAATCTTTCGGGAATCGGGCCCGGGTATTTTTTTCTCGACTACGGGCGCTTTTACAGCTGGAGCCGCCTTATCGGAGGGCCCCTGTCCCAACGATTGTGAGGTTGAACTTCCGGTGGAATCGCTTGCAGAATTTTGGATCGCCGGCGGCTGTTCCTTTTTGATGGAAAGAATACTCTCTTCTTCATCACTGATGATAAAGAGGTCTTCTTCACCGACTATTACATCGTCCGATGATTCGGCGGTTTTTTCCTTTTGTGGATTATCGGGTTGCTTTTGTTTCTCTTCATTCGCGGTTATTTGTGGTGTCGTGTTGTCTGTGTCTGAAGACAGGGAAGAATCAGAAGCTTCGGCCGGGGGTTTGCCGGCCGAGGTTTCCTGTTCTGTCACAACTTCGCCGACCGTCTGTTCAACAACGCCAGTTTCTTCTTCATCAACAATGACGGAATCTTGCGCAAAGGGCGCGGAAATGCACAGGCAGATCACTGCCGTGGGGACAAAGCATCTGAGCATAGTCGCTCCTGAGGAAAACTAAAGGATAGCTGTTACAGTCCGAGCATATCGCTCATTGAATATAATCCGGCCGGTTTTTTACTCAACCATTTAGCCGCGGTAACCGCCCCTTTAGCAAACGTGGTTCGGCTGTGTGCAACATGTCGAAGTTCTATTCTCTCACCCATTCCGGCAAAAAGAACAGTATGATCACCTACGATGTCCCCCCCACGAACGGCATGCATGCCGATTTCCTTAGGGGTTCTTTCGCCAATCATACCACTTCGCCCATCACGCACAGCTTCCTGATACGTTTTCCCAATTGCTTCGGCAGCAACTTCACCAAGTCGTTTCGCGGTACCACTGGGAGCATCCTTTTTAAATCGGTGATGCGCTTCAACGATTTCGATATCGAAATCCTCACCAAGACGCTTGGCAACCATACCGGTTAAATGAAACAACAGGTTTACACCAAGGCTCATGTTGGGACTGACCAGAACAGGATTGGTTTGGGCCAATCGGCTCAACCTCTCCAGCTGCTGATCGCTTAACCCGGTGGTTCCCACCACAAGCCCCTTGCCGCTTCCGCTCAACGCGTCGGCCACTCCCATTGTACCCTCAGGACTGGTGAAATCGATAACCACGGAATCGTCGCCTGGCACGGATGCAACCGAATCACTGATTGGAACCGTGATTCCGCGCTCTCCGATGTAGTCTCCCACTGGTTTACCCAAGGCACTACTTTGGGGCAATTCAGTACACCCTGCCAGTTCACACGCCTCATCATTGATTACGATTCGGGCAATCTCGGTACCCATTCGTCCTAGAATGCCCGTAACAATAATTTTCACTGCCATAATCGGTACTTTACTTTTGGGGTTTAACGTTACCTGCGGTGAGTACGGAAATAAGTTTCTGTTTATTGTCCTCGGTCATCGGCACCATAGGCAAACGGAATGAACCTGCGTTAAGCCCCAGGTAATTCATTGCTGTTTTTACCGGTATCGGATTGGTTTCGATGAACATAGCCTGAGCAATAGGCATGATTCCTTCGTGGATTTCGCGTGCTTTAGCAATATCCCCCTCAAAGAAAGCGGATATCATTGCGCTCATGCGGTCGGGAATGAAATTACCTACAACAGATATAACACCGCTGCCTCCGACTGAAAGTACCGGCAAGGTTAGAGCATCGTCACCCGAAAGAATTGCGATACGATCACCGCATCTTCGGTGAATCTCGGAAACTTGTGTGACATTACCACTGGCTTCCTTCACGGCGACAATCGAATCGAACTCACATAGGCGTTCCATTGTTTCAGGCAGAAGGTTAACTCCAGTCCTACCCGGAACATTATAAACCACAATGGGAATTTCTACATTCGTGGTAATTGCCTTGTAGTGTTGATATAACCCCTCCTGGTTAGGCTTGTTGTAGTAGGGGGTTATACATAGAATAGCATCTGCGCCCGACTCTTTTGCATGACGGGCGGCTTCGATGGACTCTGCGGTATTATTCGAACCCGCTCCGGCAATAACCGTTACCCGGCCCTTAACCTGATCGACAACGATGTCGACTACCTTGTTATGCTCTTCCCAGGAAAGAGTCGCCGACTCCCCCGTAGTGCCGCAGGGTACGATTCCCGAAACACCGTTTTCTATAAGAAAATCTACATTCTTCCTCAGACCTGCTTCATCCAGCTTCCGACTTTCGTCCAGCGGTGTAACTACCGCTACAAAGCATCCTTGCAGTTTCATGCGGCTCCTTTCATTTAGTTGGGTGTGAGGAGTTATTTTCCCTCCTCCTCTTTTACTACCCATACCTTCAATGTAGCATGTACATCTCTATGTAATTTAATCGGTACATTGTAAACGCCAAGCTGTTTGATAGGCTCTTCGATTTCAACGAAGCGCTTCTCGATATCAAATCCTTCTTTCTTGAGAAATTCGGATATTTCCTGACTCGTTACAGACCCGAAAACCCTGTCCTCTTCACCAACCTTAACCGGTATTGTGCAGGGGACCTTCTCGATTCTTTTAGCCAGTTCACGCGCTTCGACAAGTTTCTTCTCTTCACGCTTTTCGGAGTGTTTCTTTGTCTCCGCTACCATTTTCTTGTTTCCTCTGGTAGCAGGTACGGCCACTCCGGTTGGAATAAGGAAATTGCGTGCATAGCCATTCTTAACCGTGACTACATCCAGAGCTTTTCCCAATCCTGCATAATCTTTCTGTAAAACGACTTCCATTTTCTACCGTGCTCCTCTAGTTTGTGAGGTCATAAAAAGCTGATTTAACGCCCAACAGATCTGAACTACTTGACATTCTGGGCAACAAACGGCAACAACGCAACATACCTGGCGCGCTTAACTTCGTTTGCCAAAGTTCTCTGATGTTTGGCGCATGAGCCATTCATGCGGCGGGGAACGATTTTACCTCTTTCGGTAACGAATCTCCTCAAACCGTTTTCGTCTTTATAATCGGGCTCGTAACGATTCTCACAAAAAAAACAGACTTTTCTGGTACGTTTTCCTCTTCTCGGCATTTCTTATCCCCTCTCCTTAATCGTTGCCTTCTTCGTTTTCGTTTTCCTCGTCTCTGTATTCGGGAGCCCTTCTGGGAGGAGCATTGAAAACAGTAACTTTCTCAGGATCTCTGACCAGCAGCATATACCTTAGGACGTCGCGATTGAGTTTGAGCTCTTTTTCGATCGTCCCCGGCAGTTCATTATCGCCGCTAAAAAGGATAACATTGTAAAAAGCCGATCTCTTACCCTCTACCTCGTAAGCCATCTCGCGCTTTCCCCAATCGTTGACATTTTCGATCGATCCACCGTTTGTGGTAATCAATGACTCCATGTCGGATTGAGCTTTTTTAACCGATTCGTCTCCGATTGAAGCATCGTAGAGAACCATCATCTCGTAGGGTTTTGCCACACAAACCTCCTTTGGCCGTAAGTCCCCGGTAGTGCGCAAGCCGGGGCAGGAAAAAACCTATTTATTATGTATATTCATCGCACGGTCTATCCCGTGCTCAAGGAAACTGAAACATGCTTCGGATGCTTTTGCTAAAGCATCCAGCTTAAATTTTTGCTCCGAAGGTTCGAATTTTCCCAGGACAAAATCTATCACTGAAAGCCCCTCCGGAAGAGGACCTACCCCGATACGAAGCCTGGGAAATTCTTTACCAACTGCAGCAATGACTGATTTTAGCCCGTTATGCCCCCCGGCCGAACCTTGTCTGCGAAGCCGCAGAGTGCCGAGAGGGATATTAAAGTCGTCAACCAAGACCAGACATTTCGACAGCGGCAGCCCAAACTTCTGTAACAACAAAGAAACCGATTCACCTGAACGATTAACGTATGTCACCGGCTTAGCAACCGCCACTTGAAAACCGTTTAATTTTCCAACGACGACATCGGCCTTACAGGCCTGCAACCATTGCTTGGATTCCATTTGCTCGACCAGACGATCCGCAGCCATAAACCCGATGTTATGTCGAGTGTCTATGTACTTTTGCCCGATGTTCCCTATGCCGACGATAAGAAATTCGACAGGAAAAGCGCCTGGTCGCTTAAACAGAGATAGTAGACGACTCAGCACGGACATAGTTTTCAAAAAACGCCCCCGATTACTCGGCGGCAGCCTCTTCGGCTCCGGACTCTGCCTGTGCACCACCCTTGGCATGGGTAACCACGGCCAATACCTCTTCCGGAGAATCCTTCAAAACAACACCCTCAATTTTTAGGTCTTTAACATGAATAGAGTCGCCCACGTGCAGTTCCGAAACATCTATCGAGATTTTTTCGGGAATATTGCCGGGAAGACACTCTACAGAGACCGAACGAACCGGGTGCTCAAGCAGACCGTCCTCATCCTTTACACCAATGGCAGTTCCGGTGATTTCCAGAGGCACATCCACGGTAACTCGCTCACTCATGGATACGTGCTGAAAATCAACATGTTTGTATACGCCCTGCTTAATCACATCCTTTTGAATCTCTTTGATAATAGCAACGCCGTTTTCTTCGAAACCGAGATCTATCAGATGAGTTGTCTGTTTTGCCCGGATCAAGGCACCAAAATCTCGAGCATTCACTTCAATATGCTTCACAGGTTCGTTATGGCCATAGTACACCGCCGGTATCCATCCGCTTGCCCGCGCCTTGCGGGTATAGGATTTGCCGGTCTTGGCACGCTCACGTGCATTTAATTTGATTACATCCACAGTATGACCTCCTTCAAAACGATGCCTCTAAGCTGATGATCGCATCATCAAGATTTTTTTAACCTGTTTAATAGAAATAGCGGGTCGGGCGATTACCGACACCCGTACTTTACAATGGAAGCCATCAATGTAATTTGAGAAGGACATTGAGATTGACAGCCCTCCTCAACGAAACACCGGTTCCATTGAAAAAGTATGGCTGGGGCGGAAGGATTCGAACCTCCGAATACATGGACCAAAACCATGTGAC
>CAZPHU010000097.1:0-13040 GCA_964586285.1 uncultured Fibrobacterota bacterium
GATGAATTGGTTTCTGACTGAAGAACAGCAGATGATTGTGGAAACGGCACGTGAGATTGCCCTGAAAAAAATCGTGCCCGTGCGCGAAGAGTACGATCATAAAGGAATTTTTCCGTGGGATGTTGTTGAAGCATTGGCCGAAGTTGACATGCACGGTTTGTATATCCCCGAAGAATACGGCGGTTTCGGCGGCGGTGTGTTCGAGTTGTGTCTCGCCGTTGAGGAGTTGTCCAAGGCCGACGGCGGTATTTCTTTGGCCATGGCGGCAACCGCTCTGGGAACATTCCCGATCCTGCTGTTTGGCTCAGATGAGCAGAAAAAGAAGTATCTTCCGGACATTGCCGCCGGAAAGAAACTCGCCGCCTTTGGTCTGACAGAGGCCAACGCCGGCTCCGATGCCCTGGGGATGAAAACCACCGCCAAGCTCGATGGTGACTATTATGTGCTTAACGGAACCAAGCAGTGGATCACCAACGGAGAAAACGCCGAGACCTACACCGTTTTGGCCAAAACCAACCCCGCCAAGGGAGCACGCGGTATCAGCGCGTTTATCGTGGAAAAAGGCTGGGAGGGGTTTTCCTTTGGTAAGCATGAAGATAAAATGGGTATTCGTGCTTCCAGCACAACCGAGCTGGTTTTCCAAAACTGCAGGGTGCCCAAGGAAAACTTACTGGGCAGAGAAGGCATGGGTTCGATCGTTGCGATTAACACCCTAAACTACAGCCGTCCGGGCGTGGGTGCTCAGGCTCTGGGAATTGCCGCCGGAGCTTTCGAGGATGCGGTGAAATACTCTCGCGAGAGAGTTCAGTTTGGTGAAGCGATCTCCTCTTTTCAGGCCGTGCAGCATATGTTGGCCGATATGGCCACCAAAATTGAAGCCGCTCGTGCGCTTCTGTACGCGACCGCCAAGACTATCGACGCGGGCGAGAAGAAATTCGCCAAGGAATCCGCAATGAGCAAGCTCATGTGCTCCGATGTCGCCATGGATGTTACCGTTGATGCGGTACAGGTGATGGGCGGCTATGGGTATATGCGCGAATATCCGATGGAAAAGCGTATGCGTGATGCCAAAATTACGCAGATATACGAGGGAACCAACCAGATTCAACGAAACGAAATCGCGCTGCAGCTGATCAAAGAGGCCGCGAAGTAGTTGTTTTGGGTCATAATGGTATTATTTAAAAGCGCGGAGCCTCTGAGACTTCGCGCTTTCGTATTTTTATACAGCTAAACAGCTGAAAGGAAGCGTAACATGAATGAGAGTGTCATTCAGATCGCACCTTCTATTCTGTCCGCAGATTTCAGGATACTGGAGAAAGAAGTCAAGGCAGTCGAGCAGGCCGGGGCCGATCTTATACACTGTGACATTATGGACGGACATTTCGTGCCCAATATCACTTTCGGGCCGCTTGTGGTTGAGGCGGTAAAGAAGTGTGTGTCGGTACCTCTGGATGTGCACCTGATGATAAGTGAACCCCAAAAGTATATCGGGATGTTTGCTGATGCCGGCTCGGATACCATAACCGTCCATGCGGAAGCCTGCGAAGACCTGCCGCAAGTGTTGAGCAGAATCAGAAAGAGCGGAGCACGGGCCGGAATCACGGTCAATCCGGACAAGAGCCTCGATTTGTTTCTTCCGTACCTTGAGTATATAGACCAGGTTCTTATAATGACGGTGTATGCGGGTTTCGGCGGGCAGAAATTCATGCCTGAAATGATGCAAAAAGTGGCGGCGGTCCATAGCGCAGTCAAAAAAGCAGGTCTCACAATCGATATAGAGGTGGACGGCGGGATCAATTGCGAGACCGCGACGGAGTGCGCGAAACACGGAGCCAATATCTTTGTGGCGGGCAGTTATGTTTTTGGCAGCGACAATTATCACGAAAGAATAAATGCCGTCAGAATCGGAGCGCAAAAAGGCAGATCGTAGATGAAAAACATCCTCAAGTATTCAATCACGCTGACTCTCTGGATTTTAAGCTGCTCCGATCCGGTGTCATTCACCGAAAAGGACATTGTGGAGCTTGAGAGGGTATGGCAGTACATGAAAGTGTTCAGCCTCTATCAGGATCGGCTTCCCTCTCATAAAGATGCACTCTCTTTTGACAGTCCGTGGGAGCTGGTTAACACCATACACGACACCATGCTCTCTTCCACCGGGGATCATTATAACGTTGGTATGTATCTGCCGTATTGCATTGAAAACGGCCCTCTGGGCGCCCGCTCCTCTTTGGGTGCTTACGAGCTTGGATCGGTTAGAGTCGAGAAACTCACCAACCAGACCGTCTATGTGCGGATATCGGATTTTGATGATTCGCTGGCAAGCTGCATGCGTCAATTCAGTCACATAATACAGAGTGCGCCGAATCTGATAATCGATCTGGCTGCCAATCGCGGCGGCAGTCTCGAGCAGTGCACCGCCGCGGTGGAGCTGATCTTACCCGCCAATAAGCAATACCTGGTCGCAAAACGCAGGGTAAACATTTTATCCGGAGGTGACACTGGGACCGTGGAGGAGGTTTGGCAAACGCATCGAACCGGTGACGGTTGGGAGGGGCGCAAGATGGCTGTGCTGATAAACGACAGCAGTGCAAGTGCCGCAGAGATTATGGCCGTTGCTCTGCGGGATGTTCTGCCAAACTCTACCACACTGGTGGGTGAGCGTACTCTGGGTAAGGGGATCGGTCAGTATGTCTTCTGTTTCAAGGCATCATCGGCGGCGATGCTTCGTCTTACCGGTTTTCGCTTCTACAGAATACTTTCTGAGCCGGACAACGACTATCATGAGAAGGGTATCAGGCCGGATCATGAGGTTTTAGGCAATAAAGAGAGCATGATAAAAGCAGCCGGTGATCTGTTGGAAGAGGGTTTCAGTTCGCGTGTATCCGACAGTGAACTTCGAAAAATCAATGCGGCACAAAAGGTCGTGAGACGTGATCCGGTTTCGGGATGTCAGGTTCGCATCGATGTTGACGGTGATATGCTGTTTTAAAACCGCGTTTGCAATCATTTCCGCCTGAAATATCCAGGTTTGTACCCTTTGTTTTGGTTCTTTCGTGCGGAGTGGTGCTTATAGGATACACACGGCAATTCAAAATTCAAACCGAAAGCATAAACTGTCCGCTTTGTGTGCTGCTAAAGCAGCCTAAGCGTGGTATACCGAGGTTGCGGCAAAAAAATTGACACAGAAACGGGCGGGATGCTTTCAGCAGTATACTAAAGGAAAAGGACATGAAAAAGAAAATCCATTCGATCGTAGCGGTGCTTCTATTGGGGCTGGTTGTCATAAGTGGCTGCCGGGAAGTAGACAAACAAATAAAGATCCTTGGCAAAGCCGATCAGAAACAAAGGGAGCAGGCGTTGATGAAGCTTCAGGCCATGGGCCCGAAGGCCAAAAAGGCACTCCCGGCATTGGAGCGTGCCGCAGGCGACCAGGATCCCCAGATACGTCGTTTGGCGGTTGAAGCCATGAGCATGATGGGTGAATATGCTTCGCCGGCGGCAAAAACGATTGTAAACTGCATGGAGGATAAAGATCTGGGCGTAAGACGCGCGGCATTCGACGCCTTCGGACGGCTTGGCCAACTGCCTTCACATGCACTTCCTCTGGTGGCCGATGGACTTGGGGATGAAGATGAAATCATTCGAAATTACAGTATGAGCATTTTTGTCGGTCTTGGGAGACAATCGGTCTATTCACTTATGCAGGCTCTGGAAAAGGGTAACACCGAAGCGCGCCGCATGGCGGTCAATGCACTTGGTATGATCGGTACCGATGCCTCAAGGGCGGAGCCTCTATTGCGCAAAGTCTCCGAAACCGACAGCGATGAGCAAATCCGTAAGATTGCGGCAAAAGCTCTGAAGCTGGTTACCAGAAACTGAGAAGCAGTGTCATGGCCGGGACAGAGGAATCGGGGAAAGGCATCAAGCCTCTCCCTAGCGCTCCTTTTGCAGGCATTCCTGGAGTTGTTCGGGGCTGCGACAAATCGTAAACACTTTGTCCAAACCGACGTTACTGAAACCCTCCTCCATTTTTTTTGAAATGCAGAGAAGAAACAACTGTCCACCAAGCTCATCGATGCGTTTCTTGATGCGGATGATCAACCCCAGACCCGAGCTGAACAGCGCGGTGGTTTTAGAGAAGTCAAGAACTACCTTCAAAGGCTTACGCGTCAGCTGCGGCTCGATATTTTCTTCTATTCGACGGTAATTATCCATATCGATGGAATCCGGCAGGATAATCCATACTGCTCCGTCCCGCTCCTCTATCTGTGTAGTGAATGCTTTTGGCATTATTTATCCTCCGAGTCGACAGTTGCCCTGGATTTAAAATCATAATCATAAAATAATACGAACAAGCCCCAATGAAAAACATTGCCCATTCTATTTATCTCATTTGCCTAACTAAATCAATTATACACGCCGGCGCGGATCTTCATCAACCAAAACATGGTGGAACTCCCGGCTGCTTGTCGGGCGTTTGACTCGCCAACGTGGGGGTCAAAAATTGTAAAAGGCCCGAAGCGTGATCCCAAAACCACCATGCAGGTAAAGAGAATCGCCCTCCGAGCGGGTCGCGGATTCCTCAATGTTGTTGTACGATAGATCCAGCTGAATGGCGATTTTATCTTCTATATAGATTGTGCCGTCAACATAGATTTTTGCCGGATCTTTTGACGGTATAACTCCCTTAAGAGCCTGGCCGTCGATTCCGAAATCGGCGCTGAACCAGAGTGCCGGAATCCAGGTGAATCCAAGACTCAGATCATACTCGACCAAATCACCCCAGTCGACTTTGCCCTTTTCGTAGAATTCCAGCCCTTCTTGGCTGGAGTAGAAGGTTTTTTGAATCTTGGGAGAGAAAAGAAACTTATCGCTTAGCGCAATGCCCCAGCTAAAAGAGCTGTTGAGTTCGATGCGGTGAGGAAACCTGTCTGTTGTGCGCACGTCGTGATCGGAATTTTCCTCGTAGGGGTAGGAATATCGGCTTATTCTTTTCTGGAAAAGCATCTGCTCCCTCAGAAACAGCCGCCAGCGGGGGCCTGCGAAAAAAAGGGGCATATTGCGCAAGACTATACGCTGTACCGCAAACAGACCGAGGCGTCCCAGGCTTTCGTATTCAGCCGCCATATCCCGGCTTACTATGCTGTCCAGCTCCGACTTGAATCTCATGAACGTAACACGATTGCGCAGGTCGTTACCTTGTTGCAAAGCAAGGAGTTGGGCGATTCTGGCGACAGTCTGGTCGGAAAGGCTGAAATTTATCGCACCGCACCTTTTAAGCTCATGTTCCAGTTCGAGCGCTAAGAAAACCGGTGAGATATTTACCGTTTTGCCCAACCCGATACCCGGCTCGACCTCGACCAGTGCCGCCGCGGTGAAATCCCTGGCGATATACTTGCCGTCGACCAGGCTGTCAGGAAGTGGAGGTTCGGTGTTTTCTTCCTTCCTGTATCCTCCGGTTAATGTGGCTCGTCCGTTTAGCTGATAGAAGAAGGTGGGAAAGCCGGGTCTGGGAAATGAGAGGTATCTTGTATGATCCCGCTGATATCCTGCCCGAAGAAGTAGATCGTTTCCGATTGTATCTCGTCTGTCGAAGCGCTGACCGGGAGACAACCCCGGGTCGGAGCGGTTACTGTCGTCGATTTTTCCCTTCAGTGAGAAGCCGTCGTTACGGGAAAAGACCCTTATTGCCGCCGCGGCTTGACTGAAAAATCTTCCCTCAAAGTTTTCCTCGTGTCTGGAATTCAGATACCCCACATCCGCCCCCAGAGTGCGCGAGAAGTATTTGAGAGTGTCTATCGGGCCGAACAGAGAATCTATTCGGGGATCTTCATTATGTTTGATATAGCCTGCTTCCAGGGAAATCTGTCGGGTGGCATGATAAAAGCGTTCTCCCTCGTATTCCCGCAGAATGCGCTTAAGCCGCGAGGATTCAGCCTCAGTCGCGCCTTGAAGGCAAAAAAGAATTATTATCGATAAAAAGGAGAATCTTATCATCAAATGGTCTCTGAGCTTACGGCCAAAGCACGGCAAGAGGGTGTTCTCTTCATGCGCACTTTTAGTCGTGTATGCATAATATATGGTTCATCCGCTGTTTGGAACCCTGTAAAGTGTGCGGGCAATCGCCACAAAAGGCGTGCACGTGCTATATTCTAACATGTTCGAATCGAAAAAAATAGGCCGAATTGCCGCCCCGATTCGCCTCGGGAATCAGGTTGCAAAATCGGTGCCGCCGCGCATTTGCCTGCGGCAAAGAATTGAAGGGAAACGTGATTAGGTTGGATCTTAACATTAAGAATTCGGAGTTTGTGGTTATGAAAAAAGTTTGGATCTGTTTGTTTCAAATGGTTCTGGTTGGCTTTTTGCTAGGCATGCATACCGGATGTTCACGTCAGACGGAGTGTATGAAAGAGCTTTCGGTGAAAAACTGCACGGAGCTTTTTGATAAATGCCAGCAGTCCCAGGCGGATATGCAGACACGAATGGAATGCACGAAATGTTATAACGAAAGCTGCAACTAAACTATTGCTAAACCAAGGAGGACGACATGCTTGAGATGGTTAAAAAATCCCTTCTGATCGGTATCGGTATGGCCGCGGTGACAAAGGAACGTGCGGAGGAGATGCTTAAGAGCGTGCTTAAGGATACGGATGTCTCGGCAACCGAGGGCAAGAAGATTATCGATGATGTTCTCAAAAAGACCGAGGAGACCAGGGCTTCGCTTGAGAAGATGATAAACGACAGGGTTCAAGCCGCGCTCAACCGCCTCGATGTACCTACTCGTAACGAGATGCGTGCACTGGAGGAGAGGGTTATTCAGCTGGAAAACAAGATGCTTGGTGCCGATAAGTTATGAGTGGTTTTTCTCGAAAGCCTGGTATAAGTTACAGGCATATCGGGCGATATGGCGAAATAATTTCGGTTCTTTTCAAGTACGGCTTTGATGATTTACTGTCTACGCTTAAGGTTGAGAAATATACGAGACTGGGCAGCAGAATTATTCCTTTCCGTAAGAGGCGTGTGGCCAAAGGACTGTCGCGCTGGCAGCGGGTAACACTGGCGATGGAGGAGCTTGGTCCTACGTTTGTGAAGCTGGGGCAGTTTATGAGCAACCGTCCCGACATCTTACCGGCGGGACTTCTGGCCGAGCTGGAACGATTTCAGGACCGAGTGGCACCATTTGATCCTTTGCTGTCCGTCAAGATCATAGAAAAGGAACTGGGTCGAAGCATGGACAGCGTATTCGCATCCTTTGAGCAGGAGCCGTTTGCTTCGGCATCGATAGCACAGGTCCACCGCGGGATTCTAAGAACCGGCGAGCAGGTAGCGGTGAAGGTAAAACGACCGCGCATCGACGATGTTTTCAATGTGGATCTGGAGATCATGTACTACATCGCGCATCTTTTCCAGAAGCATTCAGAGGAGGCCCGCGGTATAGATCTGATGAGGGTGGTGGGGGAGTTTGAACGGGCGGTTCGAAAAGAGATCGACTTTCAGATGGAAGCCACTCAGATGGAGCGGTTTGCAAACAATTTCAAGGATGATCCCCGCCTTCACGTTCCCTACATTTATCGCTCGTATTCGTCGCGTCGCATACTTACCATAGAGTTTATCAAGGGGATAAAGGTATCCAATGTCGATGAGCTTGAGAAGGCGGGAATCGACAGCCGTCTTATCGCTTCGCAGGGGGCGGATATCGTGCTTAAGCAGATCTTTGAGCACGGTTTTTTTCATGCGGATCCTCACCCCGGCAACATAATCATCCGTCCCGACGGTGTAATTTGTTTTATTGATTTCGGCATGATGGGTGTTGTGTCTCCGTCACTTCGGGAGCATCTGGGTTTGGTGATGTTCGGAATTGTCAATGATGATCCCAAGCGAATTGTCAAGACCCTTCTTCAACTGAGTCGAGGCCCCGCCGAGGATACCGAACTTCTGGAATATGAGATAACGGAGCTGATAGAAGAGTATTCTTTTCTTTCGCTTAAAGACTACAACATCGGCGACATGCTCCGGCGCCTTCTGAGCATAATCCGCAATCATCAGCTGATCATGATACCCGGTGTGTACCTGTTGATAAAGGCGATGATCACCATCGAAGGGGTGGGGCGCAGGCTTGATCCGGAATTTAACATGGTATTACATGTGGAGCCTTTTGCGCGTCGCATGATGAAAGAGCGTTTCAGTCCGCGAAACATCGGCTTCGACTTGTACATGGCCCTGATGGATGTATCCTCGTTGATAAAGGATTTTCCTACCGACATGAGGGATATTATCAGGACGGTAAAGAGCGGCAAGATGCACATAGAGTTTGAGCACAAGGGTCTTGAGCCGATGATGATGAAACTTGATCAGCTTACGACCCGGCTTGTTTTTGCGATAGTGCTCGCTGCGCTGGTGATTGGGTCCTCTCTTGTCATCCTGTCAAACGTGCCACCGATTATAAACGGTATTCCGCTGATTGGGATCATAGGCTTCGTAGGCGCGGGGCTGATCGGCTTCTGGCTTCTGTACGTGATATTACGTCACGGTAAGATGTAGCAAAACGCACCCCCACCCGCCTCCCCCTTGGTAAAGGGGAGGAGCAAATACACCCCCGACGCCCAAAGGGGGAGTTATTCAGGACATGGGTGCTATATGCTACTATCTCGGCAATTATTTTCCTCGAGGCAAGAACAATTCCCCTCCTGGGAGGGGCTGCAATGCCGTTGCATTTAGCTTGATTCGTGAGAAACGCACCCCTTCCAAACCTTCCCCTTGGTAAGGGGAATGCTTTAACGCGTTGTTAATCTTAGCGTTAGCTCCTCCCCCTTACCAAGGGGGAGGCTGGGAGGGGGTGCATTTGTCCCGGAGAATCGCTAAAGTCAACCTTAAATGCAACGGCATTGTGGGAGGGGCTGGGGGTGGGTCAACCCCGCTTGTCTTCTTCTGAGAAAAACAGTTCCTCGATTGTGGTATTGAGTAGCTTTGCCAGTTGCCTTGCTCGTCGCAGACTGGGAGTGGTCTTGCCTCTTTCAAGCTCGCAAACCGCCTGATTGGACATGCCCAAAATCCTTCCCAGCTGTTTTTGAGTCATCTCGCCGTGCAAAAAACGGTATTCTCTCAATCTTCTTCTGAAATTGGAATTCATGTGTGCCTCACTTTCAGGTTCAATTATAAAATGAATTATGTGAACCTGTAGTGTGTGAAAAAAAAAGCCGGGAAGGTATAGAATCAAGCTGATGATGGAATAGAGCCCGGTAAACACATTGGGCGGGATGGTGTTTATCAGCGCCATTTCACCAAAGAGGCTTTGCGGACCAAGTTGGACAATCTCCAGCTCCGATGGGCCGTCGGGTCTGTCGATGGTTTTAAAGATCCGGACTCGACCCTTTTTTATGATATACAACCCGTCACACTCGCTGTCCTCGGAAAAAATGATCCGTCCTGCCGGAAAGTGGCGTTCGATTTTCATGTAAAACTTAGACATGCATACTCCATTGGCAGCTATTTGAGGATGAATTCAGACTGTACATCGAGGTATCACATAAAGCAAGATGGGATTACATACCCAACGCACCCCCCATTTGCTAACCCGGGCACATTTCGGCCCGACCTGAAAAAGTATGAAAGCAAGCGGTAAAAAGAATCACCGAAGCGGTGTTTGTAATAAACGAAGCCGCCGCAAAATCAAATGATGCCGTAATGCATTCAGCCGACGTCGTAATGCCTTCGGCTGAAGGCGTAACGCATACGGCTGACGATGTTAGCAAATTAGGCTTACGGCGTTAGCGAATTCGGCTGACGGCGTAATGCATAAGACTGAAACGTAACGCATAACGCTGACGTCGTAATGCATAACGCTCAAGGCGTAACGAATTACGCAGAAGGCGTAACGCGTAAGGCTGAAGGCGTAAAGCATAGTAATAACGGCGTTAGCGAATACGGCAAACGGCGTAACGCATTACGATGAGGGCGTAACGAATTGCGCTGAAGGCGTAACGTATAACGCTGAGGGCGTAACGTATAACGCTGAGGGCGTAACGCATATCGCTGAGGGCGTAACGCATATCGCTGAGGGCGTAACGTATTGCGCAGAAGGCGTAACGTATTACACTGAAGGCGAAGCGCATTCGGCAGACGGCGTAATGCATAGCGCTGACGGCGTGTTTCTTTCGGACGGCAGAGATGAATAGCCAGGGTAACACGTTGGGAAGCGGTGCAAAAGCATACATCGTAACTGCAGTATGGTGTTGAAAGAACCCAATCGTGCCGACATGTATTGTTTTCGATTTGAAAAGTGCCGCTATTGTCTTCATCAGGGGTGATTTGGAGAGAAAGGTGGGGGAGGTTAGCGATATTGTTGTCCGTTTTGGGAATTTCGAGAGTTGGTGGTGAAATGGCCCCCGAAAAAGTGGTTGATTGGTTATGTGTTTAAGAACTTAAGCTCCATGAAATGGGAAAATACGCAAGAAAGCGATTTTTTCGGGCGAATCGTATTTTACATGCCGAGGATGTGATAATAAAGTGCTCCTTCGGCTCGTAAAGTTGAAAGAAAATGGCGAGTCACCTAAACTAGTTTCTTGAAACACTGTTTTTTCAGGGATATTTGCTTGTGTCCTTAAAAATGTCTGCAAAAGGTCTTACAAACGTTCGTTCATTGGTAAATCGAGATTCCTTCTTTGTTCTGACCCTTACCCTTGTTACCTTATCGGTCCTTCTTCCTCATATCACCAACTGGTGGCATGGAGATGATTTCTACTATTTAACCGCTTTTGAGGGGAAATGGCTGGATGTATTTAAGAGAATAATAACGGCTTCGATAGAGCAGGAAGATCGTCATTACAGACCACTTATAAATGTCATAATTGCCCTGGTATTTCGTACTGACAATCCTATACTGGCACATGGTCTAAGCATGCTTATACACCTCGGTACGGTACTTACTTTGTGGTTATGCTTTAAATTACTCGTTAAAGATCGTTTGGCAGCATTTGCCGGTGCACTGTTTTTTGCCGTCTTTCCGTCAAATCATACTGCAATATACTGGTTTACTGCCGTCGGGGACCTTCTAACAACTCTATTCGCCGCCTTGTCAACGTTTTTCTTTTTGAAACATGGGCAGAATCCCGATAGAAAGTATGTGTTTTTTAGTCTTATGTTCTTTGCTATATCGCTTCTTTGTAAAGAAATGTCACTGACACTTCCTGCCATTCTGCTGCTTGTTTCGATCGCTGTGAAAAAGTTCGACCGTCAACGCGGGTTGATACTTGGCTTGTTTACAGTCGCGGCTACATTTTTTCTTGTGCGTGCTGCTGTGTTAGGACATCTTTTAATGGGTGAAAGTGATAGCCATTATTTTAATCTTAACCCTCTTCAACTCATACGAAGCCTTGCGAAATACTTTTATGTCTTATTTTCGCCCAGTCCAATATACGTCAACCAAATTTATCCGGTTGCTTATTTGATATCTTTACCGATAGTGCTACTTCTAGGATTTACTGCTTACAAAGCCCTGAAAGAAGGGCAAATGACAAAAACAGTCATTTCGATTTTAGGACTGTTTATTTCCATTGCACCGGTTGCAGGTACCTTTTCAACTTGGTACATTTATTTACCCTCTGCTGTATTTGCGTTTTTGATTACTTCTTCATTGGGGCGGTTATCCGCCGCTTCAAAAATTAAGTACCAAATTACATTTGGTTATATAGCTATATTGGCCTATATCCTGTTTTCCTGGGGTAACTTATATTCCAAAGGCGGTAAATTCAACCGTAATATCCTTGCTGCTGTGAGTAACATAGATGAACCTCAGTTGGCCCTTGTGGGGATACCAACTTCCGCTTGGTCTGGTGTACCATTGGTGAACAATCCAGAGTACTTTCGGAGGGCAATGCAGCATTTCTATGGTCAGGAGAAAGAATTCAGAATCATTGCTTCACTTATGGTTGATCGGCTTCCCAAAGAGGTTGTCCTTTCAGAAGTTGCTGCAGACACGATGACGGTTAATTGCAGAGAGACGCGCTTTAATTATATACAGCAGGAAACAGTTGCCTGTGATAGTATTAAAATTGACTATCTTGACAAAAAGTTTGACGGAAAACCGACAAAAGCAAAGGTTGTTATCAACAAACCCATGCCAGTTTACACCCTGGCTGATTAAACGGGCATACAGGGTAATGCGTCTCTTTTATCATTGCTTCCTCAAAAGAACAATGCTTCATTCTTTTGTATCTTTTATTGGTTATGCATTTCTTTTTCAAGCCGCCGAACCTGGGTATTAAGTTCTTCTATTTGCTTTTGTTGCGCCTTTATAGCTTCAATCAAAACCGGTACAAATTTGGTGTATTCGACCGATTTTAGGCCATCCGTGTTTGTATCAACTAATTCTGGAAAAATATTTTCTACATCTTGAGCAATCACTCCAATTTGTTTACCTTTAATCTGACTTTTTTTTGAATTTTCCTTCCATTCAAATTCAACACCGTTAATTAGTATCAATTTCTCAAGAGAGTTTCTAAGCGGGCTAATGTGCTTTTTCAATCTTCTATCCGAACCCTCAGTCAAAGATGCACATTCAATATTTCCATTAGTGTAAATGCCTTTATCAGCAATTATACAATGCTTTGGGTGGGCAAAATTCAACGTAACGTAAGAATTATTATTATAAAAGAGGGTGTCGTTTAAATTTTCTTTAAGCCCAAACTGTATAATATTATTGCCGCCTAATATAAGAGGGTATATAGATGTGCCATATGGTTCAAAAGCAATTTGGGCATGAGTATAAAGGTTACTTTTCCAAAATCTAATTCTTCCAAAATCGGCATTGTCTCCAATCTTGGAACCGGGAATAGTTGTCGGCAACTGGTTTACTCCCAATCTGCCAGTGGTAATGTTTGCAGCATTAATACCTGTCCCAACTTTTCCCCCACTTAGCGTACCGTCGGACAAATCTTGTAGGTGGATATTTTGGATTCCAACTTCTAATTCTTTGACTGTGGAAGTATCAGCCTTAGCCCCAATAAGCTCCTTGAGCGTGCCGATCGAATCATCCAACT
>CAZPHU010000098.1:0-12973 GCA_964586285.1 uncultured Fibrobacterota bacterium
ACAGGTTTTAATTCCTCCCGCCCGCCCGTATAAGGACTTCTTCGGCCACGAACGTCAGAGCCTCATGGTTTATCTTTCACTGCCCCTTAGTATGGAGGGACGTTCAAATGTAACTTCTGCTCAAAGCGACGGACGCGCGGCTGTGCGGTATGTGAGTTCAAAGGTGGCCCTATCCGACGAGGTGATGGGAGCGCAGAGAAAAGAAATCGAAGTCGCCGAATACAATTTTTGCATTCTGTATGAAGGAGAATCGCTGGATAATTACTCCCATATGCCGATTGCCCGACTAATTCGTAATAAAAGTGGGATGATAGAGCCGGACGAATCCTTTGTTGCTCCTCTTGTTCATATCGGAGAATCACTGCCGCTAATGAATCAGATAAGATCACTTCTGGAAGTCCTTCTTGCCAGGAGTTCTTCCCTGGGGCAGGGAAGAAAGCAGCACGCGGGCGGATTTGCCGAATTTAAGGCATCCGAAGAGACTGCCTACCGCCTGCTTCTTACTATCAACACCTATGCTCCTTTGCTCAATCATTTCCATACGGCCCCACGGGTACATCCCTACGAGTTGTATACCATGTTGCTGCAGTTTGCCGGAGCCTTGAGTACTTTTTCAAATGAAATATCCATTCAGCAGATGCCCTCTTACGATCATAACAGCCCCGGCAAGAGTCTCAGAGTGCTTTTCAGGATGATCAGAACGGTGCTTAATGCCGATATTTCCGCAGGGTGCGTCGTTGTGCCGGTACAGCAGGCCGATGCGGCCACATATATAAGCAAGGTTAGCGATCCTAAGCTGTTTACCGAAGCTCAGTTTTATCTTGGCGTGAGCGCCGCAATGGCCGAAAAGGAGCTGGTGATCGGAACTCTTCAGAGGATAAAGATGTGCTCGCGCGAGAAGCTGGAGCTTATTATCCCCTCGGCAATGCCCGGACTTACCCTGTACCACAGCGCGCGACCGCCCGAAGGGCTTTCCACCAAGCCGGGGTATGTATATTTCAGTATGGATCAACGCGGGGATTTCTGGGAAGGAATCAAGCAGTCGGGAACGTTCGGGTGTTATTTTCCCAACAATTTCCCCGACCTTAAAATGGAAATTCTTGCTCTGAAAAGATAGGAGAATTAAAATATGCCGGCATCTTTTGTCCAAACAATGGCGACTCAGACCATGAATCTTGATCTCTCCAAGGTGATGGGAGGGACAAGGGACGGGTTGGATACTCTTTGTACCGATCTTTTTCTGATTGTCATTAGAATGCGCGAGGCCGAAAACCTCGGGGATCCCGCATCCCTGCGCAAACTGATCAACTATTACTTGAATCTGTTCGAAAAAAACTGCAGGGCCTTGAACATCGACCAGACTCAGGTGCAATATGCCAAATATGCACTTATCGCACTTCTGGATGAGACCGTCCTTAGTGTCCCCGGCCCCTGTCGGGATCTGTGGATCTCAAACCCGCTTCAGCTTCAGTTTTTCGGAGACAATCTGGCGGGGCAGGAATTCTTCAAGAAACTGGACAAACTGCTTGTCCAGCCCGAAAGGATGAAGGATGTTCTGGAGGTCTATTATCTTTGTATGTGTCTGGGCTTTGAGGGCAAGTACAAGATAAGTAATCACGAAGAGCGTGAAAGCATTATCGATAATCTGGGACGTGTACTTAGAAAAGTCGGAAACCGCCGGAGTACGGGGTTGTCGCCTCATGCTTTCCGGATGAGTCGACGCAAGCCACGCAAAGTTTCCAATGGTGCTTTCCTGCTTCCTCTTTGGATAGTCGGGGCGGCCGGTGCTCTTCTTATGGGTATGACCTACATGATCCTTTCGGCATCCTCAAAAGGTGTACTAGAGAAGACCTTGCAGGTTATCGGATAAGAGAAAGTCTTTACCGAAAACAAAGAAATCAGTGGTCCCAAATCCGCCGGATATGTCAGTCCGCAATACCTTAAGATGACAGCCGATCCGGTCCGCCCATATAAGCAGAAGAACTATACTTACATGGATATTAAGCCAGGGGACACAGTGAATGATTTTGGTTGCGGGCCGGGGGTGGATACGGTTCACCTTGCCTGGGTGGTCGGCGAAACAGGTAAAGTACCAAGAGCCGAAATCATAGAAAAAGATGCGGTTTGAGTCAATAATTTTTTTCCGCACATCTCATTTATTGTAAGTTTTGTGGGAAGCTCCGGAGTGCCGATCTGCAGCATGGCAAAGTTCATCTATGATAAGCACCTTGTATGTTTGCAAGAGCCAAGCGGTTCGAGGTGCTTATTTTGAACCTTCATAAAATCATTTTCTATTTTGTTAGTTTGAGAGTAAAACCGGGTATTTCATTAAGAATTTTAGATCCAAACAGACGAAATGGTGTTTGAAACCCCGGTCGAAAATTCTCCTTCAGTCTTTCAACTACAGCAAGAGTTGTAAGATATGTTGTTTTATAAGCTTCTGGAGTTGTCAATGTTGCAACCAGATTTGTGTTTTCGTTTTCAATTCGTGCAAAATAATCAACATGTTCTGAATTCCGCTGTTCTTCATTAGGGCCTGCTGGAAGACTGTCCATCTTTTTTTCTAAAAATGTTTGCATGAAAGAAAGACCAAAGAACCATGAGAAATACTTTATAATAAGAATAAAAGGTTTCACTGCCGGTGTAGCTTCAAAAAATACTTCGATTGTTGGAATATCAGTTGAGAATCCAAGTGTTGCCACGCCAAAAGAGGCAGGAACGAATAATTTAGAATCTTTAAACTGAGCCAGTAACGGTGGGTATATGTCTCACTATGGCAAAGCAAGTGGAGGAAATCACTGTTTTGTTTGAGGGTTATGATTTTGATACCACAATTGCTTACGAACAGAATGAAAAATGGTATGATACTCTACATTTGACACGGGCGTTCACTCGCACCGGAACTGCACGGATCTGGGCAACTGTCAGTATAAAAGATGATGACCGCAACAGAGTTGACCAGCTGGCGCTTGAGATAATTTCCCAAACCTTTCGAGCTGGTTTTGGATTCTTCGGTGATTCCACCTCTTTTTGCCGGGACAGCGGACACTGTACCATTCAGCATCGTATCCAATCGCAGCATTCCCGATTCAGTAACCGGTAGGTTAATCTCACCCAAAGGTAGTCCAGAAATCGAAGTAGATTATGAAAACCATACAGGTAAGATTGTGTTTATGTTCGATTCTTCCGGATATTACACTTATGTTTTAAGTGCTGAAGATTCTTCTTTTAAGGATGAGATCAGTTTCAGAATTTCGGTTGGAGCAAAGAGGGGGCCTCGGTTTTCGGTTATTTACCAAAATGCCGGCGGTGAGGGTAGCACAGGAACGGTTCCGGTGGATAGTAATATGTATTGGCCTGACGATACCATACAAGTACTGGGAAATAATGGTAATCTGGTGCGGGAAGGATATACATTTGACGGCTGGAAACACGGTACGGTCACCCGCCAACCAGACACTAAATTTGTAATGGGGACTGCAGATATCAAAATGACAGTGAACTGGAAGCTCAACCCCCCCATAATAGATACCGATCCAGTCAGCATAAGTGATGCGAAGGCGGGAGATTCCAATGTTGTTTTTACTGTATCCGCAACCAGTGCAGTGCCGGTGACCTACCAGTGGCTTAAAAACGGAGTGGATATCAGCGGCGAAACATCCGATTCACTAAGACTGCCCCTGGTCACTCTGAGTGACACAGGTAAGTACAGCTGCCGCGTGTCCAACAGTATGGGAGACGAATCAACGACCAGCGACGAGGCAACATTGACAGTGGCTGTCGCGCCCTGGAGGCCTGGTCCGGGGGAGATTCAGAGGGAAGGGGGAATGGTGCTGATAAAGGCGGCCGGGTATGGGTTTACTATGGGTTCGACAGCTCAATCTAATGCGACACCCCATGTTGTGACATTTACCAGAGATTATTGGATGGACACGACAGAAGTTACTAAAGGTGATTTCGAAACGATAATGAGTGCCTATGCTCCATCATATGTAGCTCATTATTGCAGTACTGGAATAGGCGGTGGTGTCGGATGCAATGATGATCATCCATATTATAGAAGTACCTGGTATGATGCTTTGTTGTATTGTAATGCACGCAGTATTGAAGAAAATTTGACACCTGTGTATTCCTATACAGAAGCAAAATGGAAAACAGAGACGTGGCGAGCTAGATGCACTTTACTTGTAGACATAGTAGTTGATAGTGCGGCAAACGGTTACAGATTGCCAACAGAAGCTCAATGGGAGTATGCCGCACGTAGTGGAACCTCTACCAATTTCTTTTGGGGTGATGATGATGCTAGACTAGATTCTTTTGTAATCTGGAACGGTAATTCCAATGATTTGACTTATCCCGTAGCAAGTAAGGGCTCGAACTATTATGGTTTATATGATATGATGGGGAACGTTCTTGAATGGTGTTTTGATTTTTACGGATCATTTTCAAGTGGCCCCCAAGTCGATCCGTCTGGCCCTACATCTGGCACAAGAAGAGTTCTGCGAGGTGGTGATTTTCGGGAAAAAAATGAGGAATTTCTTTTCACGACATCTCGGACGGGGAGTAATCCAATTGACGAAGGATTTTTGATCTTTACGGGGTTGCGAGTTATCAGATATAGATAATCAGTAAAGATGAGAGTATTGGAAAACGCACTAATTTCACTACCGTCCCACATTGACAGTTGCTTTCTTGAGAAATGCTTCTTCTTGCTCATATAGTTGATTTGTACTGCTTGTTCCAGATCAAGGAACTTCACACTTTTTAATTGACATTTTCTTGCTTCCCCGACCAACTGCTGTCCCACAACACAATTGGCCAAGAAAGCTCGTTAAATTGAAATAGGACCACATTAAGCCACGGATTGCGGTAAACAATCGATGTCGGCAAACGAATCCCCGTTGGCAGCCTCCTCAAGCAGGAACTCAATAGCGGGCCGGCGAAAAGGGCTTTCTCTTTCCAGGCCCAGAATGTTAAGGTTGGCATTGAGAAGGTTTCAACATGGTGAGTGGACAAGGGTTAACATCATTCTTTCCTGACGCGGCTGTCATATCTTAGCACGGCCAGACCGCCCTTAATAGTTTCGGGGTCTCCCTTAATTGTGATTATCTTACCGGTTTTAAGATTTTCGACTTTTACACCGACGTTTTGGCTTGAGTCTGCAGCGGAGTATTCATCGAAGATGGTATAGTAGTAACCGCCGTTTTCAAAAGACAAATAGTTTATATCCAGCCCCTCATTCTCCTCTCCACCACCCCTGAAATAATTCGAAAATGAAAATTCCTTAAAGGAATCACGTTTATCCCCGGGGAACTGAAGTTCCACTGTGCTGTCTGTACCGAAACGGTAAACTAAATACTCATGCTTTTTTTCTCTGCCGGTGCAAACCGAAACCTTTTTGCCTCTATGAGTTTCAAAACCAAAAACCGTTTCTTCGCCGGTCAGACAGTAATGGTTCCCGCTTTTGGCAGTACAGGAGATTGAAACAAAGACAATGAGCTTAAATGCCCATAACCGGCTGAAAATTAATTTGTCACAGAATGTCTTTTGCTTTTTCGAACGCATTCTTTATTAATCCTCCGTATTCTTGTGCTTTGCCCCAACCATTATAACCCGAAGTGAAATTAACCCATTTTTCATCTTTTAATAGAGGCGATCCTATAGCCTCATAGTACCTTCTTGGGAAGAATGGATTGAGAGAAACGAAATAAACCTAGAAGCGACTCCTCGGATGGAAGCTTTCCTGATTCGAAAAACCACTTTGAAATGAATATTCAAACAATGTGTCACTTTGGCAGACGGAAAAAAGTTTCGTGAAAACGGGACCAAGACCATTTTTCCTATCCAAAAATTCCGTGTAAAAATCAACCGGCTTGCGGTAACCTGACAGGGGATCATTGGAATCGCCTTTCAATCTGTTGTCGCACAAAACAACAATATCACCCTCTATATCGACTAAAAAACTACTCGCGTATTCCGAGCTTTTAAGATGAGTGCTTGAAGAGGTATCGATACGACTCTCGAAGTGTTCGAGATGGAAGACATAATTTTGCTCGTCCAAAGAAAATATGCTGAACACGTGTGGGAATGAACTTGAGACTATCACATTTGTAGATTCAGACCGCTTGCGTAGATTAAAAGAAACACTGTCAGTATATCCTTTCTCTTCCTTGACACCCGTATAGAATCTCATCTTGGTGGCGTTGCCTTTCATTTCCAGTTGTTCGGAAATCGAATCGTATGAGACCGCACAGGTAAGTATAATCTCATCCATCAGTAGAGAAGAAAAATGTATGTCGGAAGGAAAACTGTTTTCCGTATCATGGTCACTATAATATCCGGTGAAAAGTAAATCTTTTATCGCATACATCATCAATCCTTCGGCATCCGGTTTCCGTTCGTATTTCCTGACCGGAGTCATGGGATTCTCATGCACATTGTAATGCAGACCGCGATCAACATCGGAAAAATAAGGGCCATGAATAGCGGGCATGTTTCCGTCCAATTGCGTGCTGTCCTCATAGGGACCGCTGACCGAAATCCAGCTGTCTGCAAACTCAAACGCTACATCCTGAAGATATCGCATCTCAGTTGGAGGGCCCATTATGCGCTTAACTTTAACCGGGGCGATCTTTCCGGCATTTTTTACATAGATGTCTCTATGCTGATGCTTCTTTTGGTATGCTAAGGCCTGTTCCCGGTTTGGGAATGTCTTTTCGACACATATATACAGTTTTGGTTTCAGTCCTTCAAAAAAGCTTGTATTAAGCACAGTACCGACGGAACATTGGCAATCCTTTCTTTTGGAGGCGCTATTGTTTATGATAAGCCATTGATTTTCATAATTTCTGTTATTCACAGTAGCCGATTCGTCCCTGAGGGCTGAGGATACCGGTTTCTTGAGATCCTCAGAGTTTTGAGAAGTGGTGTCGGTAAAATCGATCCTGTTTTGCGCTCCTCATTTTGCGAGCAGCATATCAGTAAAGACATTACAGTAAGAACAATGCCGGAAGTTCTCATAATTTTCCACATGCTTGAATTTCTGATCCCTTGATCTGTGATCCATTATCCTCCGGCTTTGCCTGATTTTCAGTTTTTTGATATGTGAGAAGCATATCGGATGCTGCCTTATTTCGGGCCTTGAAGTCATGTTTTTAATATAATACAGGAGAAATGCTTCACAAGTGATTGCCGTCACACAGAAGGACCAAATCACCGGAACGCCAGAGGCAGCTCGATACAGATATGGATTCCGGATTAAAAATCGTCCGCGGGCGTTTGAAACTAAAGCGCCCGCAAGCGGCAGGGGAGAGTGTCTGTTTAAATGAACCGGGGGTTATGCCTTTTAAATGTATCTATATATATGAGTCGAATCGGCACCCGAGCCGGTGCCGGAGTGTATTCAGAGCAAGATCAGAAAACACAAGCACGCTTTCTTTTACACTAGTCCCTCGTTTCAGAATCCGTCGGGAACATGCTGCGGCCTTAGTCGTCGTGCACAGATAGTCGATATTCTGAACAGGGAAGGTAGTCTTGTGGTGGAGGATGATCCCTACAGCCAACTCTACTACGATCAGGCACCTCCGCCGCCCATAAGCGCAATGGGAGCAGAGAAAGCCGTCTTTTTGGGAACATTTTCCAAAATGGTATCTCCCGGATTTCGACTAGGCTGGGTGTGGTCCAACACCGGTATAATTGAGGCTCTGGTAACCGTTAAACAGGCGGCGGATCTGTGCACGGGACTCTTTCAGCAGCTTCTGTTATGTGAAGTGCTAAAGAGACTGGATCTGAAAAAACATCTGGAAAAGAACAGGTCCTTTTACACCGGACAACGTGACAGGATGAATCTGTACATGAACAAATACCTTAGTGACAAGATGGAATGGAACAAACCACGCGGAGGGATGTTTTTCTGGGCATCACTTCGCAACGAAACAAGTGCTCAGGCGCTGCTTCGTAAATGTCTGAAAAGGGATGTGGCCTTCGCCGACGGAGCATCATTTTTCGCGGGAGAGAAAGAGCTTAAGTGCATGAGGTTGAACTTCACTCAATGCAGCGAAGAAGAGATGGAGAGTGGACTCAAAATCATGGCCGAGGAGATCGAAGCGCCGGGCTTAATCTAAGCCGTAAAGAATGTGCCGGTTTGCTTTTGCAATCCGGCACGATCACAAAAGATCATCATAAGTGATCATTGTTCTTTAGTTTTTCTCTACGATGTCTAACTACCGCATCGCGCCTCCAGCGCGTCAAAGCTTGCCCCCAATTCCCCTTTCACAGCTTTAAGCAACACTAAAGATCAAGACAAATGACCTTGTGAAAAAAAATATTATGTCATTAGTTTGCAGAACATATATTCGAAATTAATCATGCAAGCACAATCAGAAACTCTATGATTATCATCGATGATCAGACAAGGGAAAATTCGTTTCTGATCGTTGCATACATATAGCTGTACCGATATCTTTGCTTGGCCGAGTCAATAGATTTTATTCTAACCGGTAAAGAGCGTTTCATACGCTCAGAATCGCTCTAGTACTGGTCTAAACTAAACAGGCGGGTATTTATGTCTCTCTCTACCTACAGCCCTAAAATGCTGAGGCTTTTCAGTTCTCTTAAAGAAACGGTTTCTATCCTTGCCGTGGATACAGATCTTGGAACACTCGAATCATATAGAAGAATTTTCTCCGCCCATCTTCTTTACAGGATTGTCACGGTATCCTCCGCGCGTGAAGCACAGAGCATAATCCAATCGGGCATCCCCCTGCACCTGTGTGTTCTTGATCTGGGAATTTCGGATCTGAACAATGATGAGTTTTATCTTATACGAGAGTATTCCAATCGACTGCCTTTTGTGATTATCAGTGGAACCGAAAGTGCCGAGAAATCGTTTAAGGCGCGTGATATCGGAGCAAAGGAGTTTATTTCAAAACCGGTCGATACCCAATCGATTCTGTTCTGGGAGAAGTTGAGCGACACTTTCCTAAATCACACGATATATCCCGACATATCGGCGGGCAATCCGCAAATGAAGAAGATATTACAGACGATATGTGTAAAAAATTCATGGAACTTCTCGGCATTGGCGAATGAAGCTAATGTAAGTGAGGCTGCGTTGCGAAAGATATGGTATGCTCATTGTGCTTTTGCGCCCATGAAAGTTTTGTTTGTGTACCGATTATATAAGGCTGCTTTTCGATTTCACAACTGCTGCCAGATTGAAGACAATCAGCAAATGAAGCTAAATCCAAATATCATCGATAATTATACCCGCCGCATAGAGCAGTACCTTCAGTATCGAAAACTCTACGATGAGATAAGAGACAGGAAATGGCACGGGGGCAAAAATGTGACAATGGGCACAAAAGAAAAATGCCTTTCGTCATGAATCCGTATGTTTTTGTAAGTTTATGTCTCCTATTTTATCTGAGCAGGTTTGAAAAAGGCAACCATAAAATGAATCAGGCGATTAACAGGCAGAAAAGGGTTCTTCAAATTGAAGTTAGGTCATCTAGAAATAAAACAAGTATCCGGAATGATAAGTAAGAGACTTAAATAGCGCAAGAGATGTCCGGGGCGCCAAGCAAGAGAATCAACTATCGCAAAAAAGTGTCCGGGGCTCTAAGTGAGAGACTTAAATATCGCAAAAAAGTGTCCGGGGCCCCAAGTGAGAGACTTAAATATCGCAAAAAAGTGTCCGGGGCTCCAAGTGAGAGACTTAAATAGCGCAAGAAGTGTCCGGGACTCCAAGTAAGAGACTTAAATAGCGCAAAAAAGTGCAAGCAGATCAAGGATGATTTGGTTTAGCATCACAAACTCTGATAATAAATAGGTAAGCAGGCGTTTTCTATACTAAAATATCTTTCAAAAGGAGGAGAACAGTACAATGATGATATCACCTTTAAAGAGGTATATGTACACAGTTAAGGATTTCATAACTCTTGGTCTACGTGTAGACGCCATATTGAATGACGTGCCGGAAAATGATGAGCATGCTCACGAGTTACGGCAGAATATTAAAATGAATACGCGTAAAATAATCAGCGTTTACGGCGACGATCCTAAGAGTGATCCGTTTACAGTACCTCTAAAAAACAAAGATGGAAACCGTGATGCTACCATAGCACAAATTTCCAAATACCTTCGTGGCGCACGGTATGATTTCAAAAATAGGGCTCTTGCAGAGGCCGCCGCCATACTTTATGATTTTCTCAAGGAACACGAGTTTGGTTCTACCTCCGCAAGTTATGCCGACCAGACAGCGGTCACGGAAGTGATTTTCGAAAATCTTAAAACTCCTAAAATGCAGGAATGCATGAAAATAGCCGGAGTAGACGGAGCTTTCGAAACACTGCGTACGCAGCAGGACGACTTCGAGGATACCTATCAGAAGAAACTGGATAGTGTCATCGATGAAAGTGAGGCAACCGCCTCTGAGGTTGTTAGACCACTGAGTATGGATCTTTACTATATGATACATCATCTGAATAGTAAAATTCGACTTCATCCTGCGCAGTATGCCGATATAAACAAGCAGATTGGCGCGTTAGTTGATAGTGTAAACAGAGTGGCGGAGCTTCGTCGCACCCGCAAGGGTTCTTCAGAAGACGACAACGATGGGAACTCAAATAGCGGAGCGGATACCGGCTCAACCCAAACGGCAGAAACAGAAAGCGATTCAGTCGGAGTTAAAGTAATATAACTTGGAAGAGAACGCCTAGGGGCGGGTCATTTGACCCGTCCCTTTTGTTTTCTTGCAGCTTGCCTTCGGCGAAAAATTTTTTTTCGAGCTTCAGCTTCGTATCAATACTTCAGGTTTCGACCCACGTGATTTTTCCATATCCGGAAAATAGAATTCGCCATGTTTTTGGCGCATGAATGCAGGCCTACCGGCAGTAGAGTAGCGCGCCTTGGTGACCGATTGTCGTGAACGTTTTATGACGCACGTGCCCGTTGTCACTTTTTAGATTGTATTTTTATACCCGACATCAGTATCATGATTGCTTGCCGCAATCATAGAATATGATTCAGATTTAAACCACCCGAATTGGAATACTTACAAAGGCAGCTGGTAAATGAATAAGAAATCAATTGTTTCTCTGACTAACAAGATATCAATCGTGGCGATATTTCTTCTTCTGTACTGGGTGTTTACCTTCGCCGTGATTATGGATAATGGCAGGGACGAGACCCCTTAAAAATTCTTGCCGCCAAATCTTTTCAAACGGTTTGGTTTCAAAAAATCATTGATCTCTTACAACAGGCCGCTTTCACGGGAAGTTTAACATGTAACCCGACGGCACTTTTTTTTGATTTACGACGGTACAAAATGAACGACTATTTCACTCTCGTTTGGACTTTCTTTAAAATCGGCGCATTCACCTTCGGTGGAGGTTACGCGATGCTGCCGCTTCTTCATAAAGAGATTGTAGATAAACACGGTTGGGCAACCGGGAAGGAGCTTCTGGACTATTTTGCGATCGGCCAAGCCACTCCGGGTATTATCGCAGTCAATACCGCCACCTTTGTGGGGTATAAGCAGAGAGGTGTTTTGGGGGCGATGGGTGCGACTCTGGGAATGGTTCTCCCGTCTCTTATCCTAATAAGCGCCGTTGCAGCCGTATTGATGAGAATTTCCGACCATCCGTTGTTTGCGGGGGCGTTTACCGGTATACGGGTCGTAGTAATCGCGCTGATATTAAAATCGGTAATGGCGCTGGGTAAACAAGCGATTTCATCACCCGCAACACTCACCCTCGCAGTTACAGGCTTCGTTTGCTCCGCACTGGTTGGTGTTTCTCCGGTTTTTATCATAATCGGCGGTATGTGCGCGGGCTTTTTTCTGAAACAGAATCCAGGGAAAGTATCAGATCGATGAATTATCTCTTATTGTATCTTATTTTCTTTAAGCTTGGATTGTTTACGATAGGAGGAGGACTTGCCACTCTTCCGCTGCTTCAAAACGAGGTCTACAATCGGGGTTGGCTTTCGGAGGTGGAATTTGCCAATATCATTGCCGTTTCTCAGTCCTCACCGGGGCCAATTGGTGTCAATATGGCCACATTCGTGGGCTTCGAACAGGCCAACCTTTTGGGCGCAATAGTCGCAACCCTTGGATTTGTCAGCCCATCCATACTAATCATTACTCTGATCGCCCGGTTTTTCTTCACCATCAATGAAAAACCTTCTGTCCAAAAGATAATGTTAGGTATCAGGCCGGTGGTTATAGGGCTTATCGCGGCGGCGGCTTACTTTATCGCGCGGGTCACCCTGCTTAAAACCGGTGCTGCATCCACACCAGACACTCTTCTCTCATTGATCGCCTGGAAAGAGCTGCTTATGTTCGCGGCGGTTCTGCCCCTGATAATCAACCTTAAAATGCATCCAATAGTGTTTATTATCGGCGGCGCCCTCGTTGGGGCATTTCTGTTTTGATGAAGGCACCGCAGCTGGTGTAATCCCTTTATTCAGATAAGAAAAAATCCTCCAGCCATCAAGCCTCAAACGTGACTATCCGAACACAATCAACGATCTGCCCCAAAACCCGATAGACAGGAGCCTGCCTGCGGTCCCGGCGTTTTAAATCGGCGGCGACATCAAGCTGACCATAGTAGGGGGCCGGATCCCACGATCGGAATGTGAAAAGGAGGGAATTCATAGATATAGATACCACCCTTAACAAGGATAAAGACGTTTCCCTGAGAACTTATATCGAGGATATCTTTACGCGTGACATGGGTAACAAAAAGAATAAGCAGAAAGGCATTTTAAAGGCATCTAAGGGAGGAGTGTCCCCCTCGGTCGAGCTAACTCCGCGACCGGCCAAGCGGCGGTAGGCCAAAAAGGATCCTCCCGCTGGTCGGCTCTTTTTGTCCAACCGCCGCTAAGCCGATCCCGGAGTGGATCTCGACCTGCCCCCTTCGTGGGGCTGCCGCCCCCCAACCCCCGCCAATGCCGTTGCGTTTAGCTTGACTCA
>CAZPHU010000099.1:0-6310 GCA_964586285.1 uncultured Fibrobacterota bacterium
AAAACCGAGCAGCTTTCGCCTATTGAGAAGATGCCGGTACTGGACTCTTTCATTGAGGCCGAATATCCCGAATCCGTGTATACTCGTGGAATAGAGGGCACGGTCTTGATGACTCTTCTGGTCAGCGACAGCGGAACGGTGGACAGCGTGTGGGTAGACGAAGGGCTGCATCCGGTGCTTGATTCGAACGCGGTTACGGCGGCAAGAAAGTTTGAATTCCAACCCGCGATAGCAGGCGGTGATTCGGTAGCGGTGTATCTTCAGTATGAGTACCGTTATTCGCTTCAGGAGATTGCAGGTGAAATAGAGCCGATTGCCAACTTCGGCGGCAGGTTTTTAGAACGCGGGACACGCGCACCGGTGCCCGATGCGATGGTGGTGATTACCTTTTTGGATACAGTCGCCCGGAACACTGCTGGACTGCCGCTGGATGTTTATATAAACAGAATCGGGGAATTTGAAGGACAGTATCTGGAAGAGGACAGACTGGTCACGATGAGTGACTCGAATGGTCAATTTACCTTTTATTCTATTCCGGGATGTAAAATCGCGATATCGGTTCCGGCCGCGGGATACGAGATGTTTTCCGATACGCTAAAAATACCCGCGGATCAGGAAGTAAGAATGGAGTTTTACCTTCACAGGCTAAGCTATTCGGATTACGAAATAGTTGTGTATGGAAAAACCAAGAAGAAAGAGGTAAGCCGAAGGCAGTTGACTCTAAACGAAATCAAAAAGATACCCGGATTAGGAGGAGATGCTGTTAAAGTGGTGCAGGCTCTTCCGGGGGTAAACAGGCCCCGTATGGGTTTTGGTCAGGTGGTTGTTCGCGGCGCACCTTCCTGGGACTCTAATTTCTACCTGGACGGCGTAACTCTTCCCGCTCTGTATCATTTTGGAGGGTTGAAGTCCGTTTACAACAGTACTGGTTTGGAGGGGGTCTCTTTCTATCCGGGGGGATTTGGTACACGTTATGGTGGTGGTATTGCCGGAGCTGTAGAGCTTAACAGCCGCAAGCCCAAAACCGACCGATGGCATGGAGCGGCCGATATTTCCACCCTGGACGCGGCCCTTGAGTTTGAAGGGCCGGTAAATGACAAATTGTCGGTTATGGGCTCGGGGCGCCGAAGCTTTGTCGGAGATCTCGTCAGTTGGTTTCTGGAAAACTCTGATGTTGATTTCCCCTTCTCAGTAACTCCTTTTTACTGGGATTACTACTTGAAGACAAATTACAAGTACTCCGAGAATTTAAATCTCTTTAGCAATTTTGTGGGATCTCGCGACAGCATGTCCATGCATTATCCGCAAATGCAAGGTGGGAGCAGTGAAGTGGACGAGGCCAAAGACCGTGCGTCGATGGCTCTGATGTTTCATTTACAGATGGTCGGTGCCGACTGGAAAATAAACGACAGATTCAGTAACTCGTTTCGGTTTAGCCACAACTACACCCAGGGCGGTTCATCAATCTTCGGTTTTGTGAAAACCTACAGCAGCAGTCACGATTTTCATATACGAGACCAGTTGGATGTTTCTCTGCGGGATAATCTGAAATTAAGCGCGGGAACCGATCTTTATTTCATGAATTTGGATCTGAATCTTGCCATTCCTCAGAAGGGAAACATCATACGCCGTGATACCGTTGAGAACTGGTGGTTCGGCACGCTTGGAGGATACAGTTTTCTGGAATACAACCCCATGGAAAATCTTCAGCTTATAGGTGGCTTGCGTTACGACTTTTACAAAGAGCTGGATTATCACGGCTCTTACATCCCTGAGTTTTGGGACTATAATTATGACAACACGACGCGTTTTGCCGGTGAACCGTCGGCTCGGATAAACGCTCGCTATTCGATTAATGACAATCATGTGGTCAAGGGGGCTGTTGGAAATTACAGCCAAACCCCTCAGCCTGTCGGGCAGGTGATTATGCCCGGCTGGGGTAATCCGAAAATGCCTTCAACAAAGGCAGCACACTATGTGCTTGGTTACGAGTGGCAGATAACAGACTTGATACATGCTGATGTGCAGGCGTATGTAAACAACCAATGGGATATTCCTCGTATGGCCGATACAAATGATTTGAGACGGGATTTGGAAGGAGCGCAAAGTGTATGGCTTGGTGACAGTAAGGGAAGAATGCGGGGACTGGAATTGATGCTTCGTCACGATCAGGGAGAACGCTTCTTTGGCTGGCTTGCCTACACGCTTTCAAGAAGCGAACGATATGATCCTTCGGGAAAAAAATGGATTATCTATGACGAAGATGAGATGCATCACTTACAACTGATCGGCAGCTGGCGTCTTCCCAAGCAGTGGGAGTCAGGTTTTCGTCTCAGGTATGTCAGTGGGAAACCTACAACTCCCGTTGACAGCGTCGATGATCATGAGACGTGGAAAACTTACATTCCCGATTGGGGGGAGAAAAATTCCGAACGGCTGGATCCATTCTTTCAAGTTGACCTTCGTGTAGACAAGAAGTTTGTCTTCGATAAATGGATTCTTACAACGTACCTGGATTTACAGAATATCAGCTGGTTTTTGTATAAAAGCCCTGAATTTGAAATGTATGATGACTTTTATGATGATAAAACAAAGGTCAGCAATATCTTCATGCCAGGTATAGGAATAAAAGCCGAATTCTGATATTTATTTGAATGATAATACAACGATGCTTAGGAAGGTATATAATATGAGTAAAATTATAATGCACATTTTAACAGGCTTATTGATATTTGCCGGATGCACCTCGTTTCCTACTACTTACGACCGAATAGACAGCGACAGGGTGCGTACTCTGGATTTTTCCTATGAACCGGCCGATGCCGCTCCCGGGGACACTGTCACTCTAAAAGCTGTTTTTGCCGGTAAGAAGTTTGATATCGACGGTATAGACTGGTATGTCAGCTATGATGTGATCAGTAATATCTACGGTGTAGATAAGGTTACCAATGTTCAGCCTCTTCATGAGATATCGGTTGATTCAGGGTGTTCATTTTCATCCAATGCTCAATGTATCATAAAGAAGTTTGTGGTGCCTGAAAATACCATATTAAACAGTGCATCCATACCCGAGAATTGGACGGCAAATATTCCGAAGGAGTACCGCGAATATGTTCCACCTTATCTGCGGGGCTTATCCAAAAAGGATATAGTTACACGACTTGAGATGCTGGCGATAAAAGCAGATCAATGGAGTGAGATACGGAATAACAATCCAAAAGATAAACATGACAGCTTGCTCAATGAAGATCCTGTCTACCGGTTGTATAGAGATACTCTTGCCCCGGTTTTACCGTCGCTTTTGCAGATGTTTACCGTTCCGGCCCGTCTCTTTGCCTATGTCCCCGGTTCAAACCGGGTGGTTAGTGAATTTTCGGTTCGCTATAACAGGAAACTTAGCAAACTACCCGGAGACTGGGTACTGGAAAACCGTAATCCGATAATAGATTCCATAGTTGTATATAAGGTAAAAGAAGCGAACTTGTGGGATTTCGACCCCGAAAGCGATTCATATGATTACGAATCCTTTCGTCTTTTGGGTCCCGAAGACGAACAGTGGGACGGAGAACCGGTAAAAATTCCCATTGACAAGAATTACAGCTATTTCGTTTCCTGCCACAACCAGCCGCCCGATTCCGTTTTTACTTTGGAGTCTGCAATGCAAGGCAAAAAATTACAAGAGCAGTTTGCTACTACATGGTTCTTTCAACTTGATGATGAGGAGATAGAAAACGTAAAGAATAGTGACTACATGAATATCGTTAATATGGAAACTTTGATATCCGCTCTTTTCCCGTCAAAGGATGAAAGTATTAAATCAGCGGTTATATGGTTGGTTTTAAGCGACTATATGCTAAATGAGAATTTTCACCCGGTGGCTTCGGCCATTAAGGAAGTTCCGGTCTCGTTTACTTATACGAAAGAATATCTGGATGCCAAAAAATAGAGCGTTTCAGATAAAAATCATGTTTATCAGAACCGATAAACAACAGATTGTCTAACCGGTGTCCCCTCAAGAAAGCTTAATCAGGAATATGATACTTTGCTGTGGAGAGGTTTGGAAACAAACCTCTCGATTATTCATTTCATCCAACCGGAAAGATCCCGGTCGATAAGGTGGCTTAATTTCTGTATATCGGATCGGTAGAGGTTACGTAATCTGCGCCTGGTTAAGGGAGACATGGAGAAGTCGTTAAGGGCACCGTTTCTTATTGTCTCGATAATGGGCTGAATCGCGCTGTCGCTTATTCCCATGTTGGTCAGCCATCTGTAAATCCGTCCCTTAAGTGGCGTCGCCTTGAGTAAAGCTTTGTAAATGCGGTTTTTTGGAACACCGGAAACATTCCTTTTGGGTTTTATAGTTATATCAAAAGAACTGTTTACACCCAGAAACGAAAATATATCACCACAGACGCCTATCGGATCTTTTCTAAAATCATCGAAAAGAACAATTTTTACTCTAGAAAACTCCTTGAGGTAAGCCTTCACCTGATTATAATAAAAACCTACATCCGTATAGTACCAGAGAAACTCATAATTATCTTTCATGCGCTGCTTTTCCCGCGAGAGTCCATCTTCGAAGGATCGGGTTTCACGGTGATCGCGAAGAAGCTGCTTATATGCCGAAAACGCTCTTTCAACGGGATTGCGAAGCATGATTATAATTTCAGGATCGTTCATGTACCGCTTTATTACCGGTATGGCATCCTTGTAATAGTATAGATTCTCTACACTTGCCTCACCAATTGCTTTCGCTCGGCGCGCTCGTTTGAACAGCTTCAGATACTCATCAAATGAACAGACTGTAAATGAATGGATAAAATCGTCACCACGCCCCTTCTGAGGAAGCTCAAGAAAATGGGAAGATATGAATTTGGGTTCCTTTAGGGGTGAAAAGAATATTTGAGGGTGTTGATCAAGATAATTGGCCAGAGCCGTTGTTCCGCATTTTGCGGCACCTGCTATGAGGAAATTGGGAAGTTTTACGGTTCCACTTTCCAAAAGAGGCGGCAAAATACTCGTACATGGTTTGATAATAACATTCGAATCCAAAATCTACTCCATTTATTAAGTGGCTATTACCTTTTCTCCTTCAAATTATATGCCTCATCTATACGCCTTTTCGGGGGATAGGGCGCCTCACCTTCGCAGGACTCCGATCCCCGACATTAATTGAGCACATTCAAAGATATGTTTTATCCACCGGCAAAAGAAAAGTACAAATCCGAAAGTCGATAATTTGAAGCTTACAGGTGGTTTGTCTTTATGGGGATACGCGAGAAAAGAGAGGCGATAAGGGGGTATTTACACACTTTCCACTCCATTTTCTTCCTTAATATGCACAGCCAGCCAGATCGAATCCACACCGGGTGCGGTCCATTGAACCCGATGAAGCGTATGGGCGGGAATGAAAAGGTAATCTCCGGATCGAAGGTAGATTACTCTCGGGGGTTCGGCAAAAAGCAGACGTGCCTCTCCAGTCAAAAGGATGACCCATTCGTCGCTCTCTTGATCATACCAGAAATTCTCCGGTGAGCAGTGTCCGCGTGAAACTATGCGCTCGACTCGAACGGAAGAGGAGGTGTGAAGGCTCTCTATAACCTCCTGGGGCATATTATTTCCAACTGGAGAAAAAATATTGTGTACAACCATCCCGATAAAAACCCTCTTTCTAAACTGATGCTGTTCAAAGAAAATATTTATTGGGCACAGGGGTACGCTTCTTTTAGCCTAAATGGTGTTTACCCGGGCTGCTGTCTTTGAGGATCAGCGCAATATTTATTTTTCCCAAATTCTATATCATGGAAACATTTTCAGATCCCCACTCGATCGGAATAGCTTTTGAGGCGACCTCGTAGCAAAAAAGGATGGTTGAGCAGCATTGATGTCCGGAAATGAAAACGGGTTTTCTCGACCCACACTTAAAAAAGAAGAGCTGAAAGTACTTAAGCAGCGTAAAAGCGGCTGGTTACTGAAAAACGGGACGCAGTTCAGGCTGATTGATCTTTTCTGCGGCGCAGGTGGAATGACTTTGGGATTTACCCAGATGTTCGGTCACCGTTTTAAGCCTGTTTGGGCCAACGATTTCAATGAATATTGCGTGCAAACCTACAATGCCAATTTGGGAAAACATTGTGCCTTGGGCGATATTGTCGATATTCTTTCCAATCCTGCCTTCGAGGTACCCCAAGCCGATGTTGTGATAGGAGGACCGCCGTGTCCGGGCTTTAGTCTGCTAAACAGCAACAGGATAAACGATTCTCGAAGACAGTTGTGGCGCCCCTATCTGGAGGTGGTCAGAAGAAGTGGT
>CAZPHU010000099.1:6320-12929 GCA_964586285.1 uncultured Fibrobacterota bacterium
TGTTTGTTATCGAGAATGTACCTCATTTGCTGGGAACGTCGGAGCAGGTTGAAATTCAACAGGCTGCCGTGGAAATGGGATTCAGAGTTGTTTCGACTAAACTATGCGCAGCAGACTTCGGTGTACCGCAGACGCGCATACGAGCAATCATTATCGGCTCCCGCACCATCGAACCATCTCTTGTTTTCCCGCCGCTGAAAACCCATTTCAACCCCAAAGAAAAAGCAGAGGACTCTGCATTTAATCCGATTGATTACGTTCCTGATGCCGTCAGATGGCACACGGTCAGGGATGCCGTTGCGGATTTGCCGCCGCCGTCAGGCACGGATATCGGCATTTCCATGCCCCCCCTTGATCTTCACTTCAAAAGAACTCCCACGCAATTAAGCGAAAAAAGGTATAGGGCGATTCCGAAAGAGGGGATGAATCGTTTCGATCTTCAAAGACTTGCCCCGGAGTTGACGCCGGGGTGTTGGATTCGTAAGAAAACCGGCGGAACAGATCTTTTCGGACGATTGTGGTGGGATCGGCCTGCGGTTACTATAAGAACCGAATTCTTCAAGCCCGAGAAGGGGCGCTATCTTCATCCCCGGCAGCATCGTCCAATCACTCATCGGGAGGCGGCAAGATTTCAGAGTTTTCCGGATTCCTTTAATTTTAAGGGTACAAAAACCGAAATAGCCAAGCAGATCGGCAATGCGGTCCCGCCTCTAATGGCCGCGCGAATTGCCGACATTGTTTATGTTCTGTTAACCGTGGGCTCATAGGTATAACGGTGGATGTTTTTGAACCGGAAAAACGCAGCTGGATAATGGCTCGTATCGGCAACAGGGATACAAAGCCCGAAATACAGGTCAGATCCATTGTCCACAGGATGGGATATAGGTTTCGAAAGAACCGAAACGATCTACCCGGCCGACCGGATATTGTTTTCCCGTCACTTAGAAAGATTATATTCGTCCACGGCTGTTTTTGGCACGGCCACGAAGCTTGTAAAAGATCCGCCCGCCCGACAAGCAACCGAGAGTTCTGGCAAAAGAAGCTGGACGCCAACATTTCTCGCGACCGGAAAAATGTATCGGAGCTTAGAAAAAGAGGGTGGAAAGTCCTTATCATTTGGCAGTGCAGCCTCAAAAATGAAAATGCATTGTTTCAAATGATAAAAAACTTTCTAGTGATGAAATGACCCTCGCCCAGACAAAAAACGCCTTAACAAATCCTCTCCTTCTAAAATGCCGTTGCATTAAGGTTGACCTTTGCCTCATCCCTGAAAAACGCACCCCCTCCCAGCCTCCCCCTTGCCGGGGGGGAGGAGCAAAACCAACGCGTTAAAGCCTTCCCCTTATCCCGCAAAGCGGGAGAGGTTTGGATGGGGTGCGCTTCTCTCATTCAACCTTAATGCAACGGCATTGCCCCCTCTTCTACTGTTATATCGGGAATTGTTACTACCCGAATTGAGCGGTTCTGAGCGGATGAGTCACGCAATCCCTCAGAAAAATTGGGGCTTTGGCGATCCTTGAGAAAACTCGGAGGGATTTCCCAGATGCTTTAACGCTTCTGCACTCAAGGGATTGCACCAATCGCCTGGAGAGAATCGCTCAGTCCAGGTAAAACAAAACTGTTCATCATCCTGTTCGTATGCGTTATATTGATACACTATCCACTACAATTATGGAGGAGATATGTATCTTGGAAGAATAATCTTCGTCATTGCCGTAATTGCCCCCGCCATGTTAAAAGCATGTATGTTGCCGGAAAATGTTTTTGGAATAAGTTTCAACAACGAGGAGCCGCTTGAGTTTGTGATTTTTGAGTATATAGGGCAAAGGGACGTAAATTATAAGATAAATTACGACGATTCCCAGCCTGTTTATATATACAAAAGCCACTACGACCCGTCGGTGCTCATCGAGCTGAGTGCATCCGGTATGCTTTTTATAATTGATACTACCGCCGGTCAAATTACAAATTTTCTTTACGCAAGATGCGTTAAAACAGAACTGGACTGGCTTGTTGAGGTGGGAATACTTGGGATGGACAGGATCAAAAGAGAAACTATAATGCACGCCTTCTCTCAGGAAAACGCTTCATCGGCTGTTTACTGGACAAAGCAAGATACACTTCTGGGAAGTGACTGGTCTATCGAGCCGGAGGGAACCCTTAACGGGCCTTTTGATTGTATAAGATCGGGATCTGCTGATATAGGTCATGAGCTTGAACAGCTTCTTTTTTTGCCTACGAATACTCGAAAAAGATCATCCGCGGAAATCAGAAGTTCAAAAACACAAGTGATACATAACGCTATGCGATCCTTTGATTGTCGGGGAAGGGCTGTGGGCAGTAACACGAGAAAACCGGTCGGCTTTTCAGGCGTTGAGTTTAGATACGGTAAGAACGGCCAGGTCGTAAAAGATATCAAGATGCGAAACTGATCCATGTATACTATCTCACCAAAATCATTGGTTATGTTGAAAGTATCTGTTTTTATCAAACAAGAAATTTCTCAGCTGACTGTTCGTTTAACGACTTTTTCAAGGGATATGAATCTTTTTAAGTTAGCACAGAAGATGAATTGTTATCGATCAGTTGATTTCCCAATTTTCACCCGGAGGAACTATGCCCTTTAATATCAGGGCTTTGCTGTTATTGATTATATGTTCAAACCCAAATGCTTTCGAACAGCCACGAAACTACTTTGCCGTTTTTTTAAACAACGGTGAAACGATTGATTTCGATGTATTTACTAAAAAAGGTGATGAGGGGGTTAACTACTTTGTCTGGCATTCGGATGGAATCACGCGTTATGTATACAGAAGCCATTACAGATCTTTCGTTCTGATACAGCTCAATGATCATCCTCAAATCAATGGATATTCACTCTTTTTTGTTGTAGATACGACAACGTTTAAGCCGCACTCCTTTCTTTTCGACAGTTGTGTTGGAGCTGAATTAGATTGGTTGGTACAGGCCGGTGTTCTTTCGATGGATAAGATCGACCGGGAGAGAACCCAAAACTCCTTCTCATCGGTTGAAACAGGCGGATACAACTACTGGACGATGCAGGACACGCTTTTAGACGCCGGATACTGTTTTGACAAAGGGGTAAAACTCAGAGCCGCAGACTGCTGTTCGTCAGGGTATTCGAAAATCGCTCTGCCTCTTGATTCTCTTCTTCTTGCAATGGATTTAAAACGTGACAATAGAGAATTCACTTTCCCAAAACCATCAAACACCTCCATCATACCCGTCAAAAGCAGGATAGAATTCACAGACATACTTGGGAGACGGTTTACTCACAAACAGAAGCCTGTGACGTCCACGGCGGTACTGTTTATATGCGACCCGAAATCAGGAAATATCTCAAAGGTTCTTTCCATCCCCAGATAAAAAAAGTGTTACACAAACAATTCTCATGCGTTATATGGGCAAAGACAACTTAAGGACTACTATTTTCAAAAAGGAGAAGGGCCATGAAAGCTGGAAGTGTCGCATTTTTTGTGCTTATTGCCTTATTTACAGCGGTTTACGCATGCAGGCAGCCTGATAATCATTTCGATATTTTTTTCACTGATAACGAAACCGTCAATCTTTCACCCATAGAAGAAATTGGAGAAGAAGGAATAAACTATTATCGTGAAGAATACAACGCAGGCATGTTTTCTATTACCTTCAGGAGTCACTACAATCCGGCGGTGATGGTTCAGTTAAACCAGGGTGGTATTGGTTTTGTTGTCGACACTTCCGTGCTGCAAATAGAGTCATTTCCATTTGACAGCTGCGTGAGGGTGGAACTTGATTGGCTGGTGGATGTGGGAGTGTTGTCGATCGACTTGATTCAGCGTCAGAATATTGAACGGAAGTTTAGCGGAGGAAATGCCGGAGGTTGCATTTTCTGGACCAGGCAAAATACTCTTCTGCCAAGTAGTACAATCTATGATGATGAAGGTAACCTGGTTCAAATTGATTGCGCTTCCGGTCCAATCGCCATAAATCTTCCTCCACAGATGCTGTACCGTTCGACCGGAATACGAGATGATTTTGGAGGAATCAAAAGAACCCGCAAATTTATTATTCGTGGCTCAAAAAGTGCGGTGATATACGATATTCGCGGCAGAAATATAGGTTCAGCCTTTAAAGTTCACGGTGTACCCTCAGGAATGGTGATAAGATACGATCCGAAAACCGAGGCGATTAAAAGTACCTTGAATATTCGCAAATAATCGGTCGCGCCATTGCTCATATAGATATGGGGGAATGATCGTGCGCCGGCTTTCTTTTTAGAGACCGGCGCTCTTTTTTGTTATATTTACAATCTTTATCGTGTGTTATTTTCTATCAGATTCTGTTTAGAAGGATCCCATCTTGAAACGCCTCCCATGCATCGACGTATTGGGTCCGGGATGAATGGAGATTTCCGGCGAGTTTATCAATTTAGGTCAAAATCAATGAATAATGACAACAATAGCCGTTCTTTCACTTCACCGAGAAAACAGGGGGGCTTAGAATCAAGTACTACTATCGCCTTATGACGGGAAAGCATGCAAACGCAAAACGGCATTTAATCGCCAAATGTATGATTCTGACATTTTTGCTTGTATCCGTATCAACTGGCGGACCGGGCCCGTATAGAGTATTTCTTATGGGAGCGCTAAAAAATAATACCGACCGGTCGGGGTTCAACGATTTAGGGGTTAGCCTGAGCAGTCTCCTTTCAAATTGCGATGATTTTAAATTGATACACGCCCCGATGCTCATCGTTGATTCTATTCCGGGGGAAAAAATTCTTTTAGAAGCCAGGCGCACGAAAGCATCGCATATACTGTGGGGCTCCCTCGACCGTTTACATCATGGTTTTAATATAACACTCAAGATCATGGAGATGGAGCGGGGAGCAGTTGCTCATATACAGGTTCTTGTCGGAAACGATGAAAACAAGGAAGCAATTGCCGAACTGATTCGGTCCAAACTTATGATGTGGCTGCGCAGGACAACGATGAGTCAGTTGATTATCACGACCAAACCCTCGGCTGTTTGTGTGGTTTTGGACGGCAAAAATGTCGGAACGACACCGTTTGAAGGCATGGTTCAACCGGGTACGTTCCAACTGGAGCTGAACAAAAAAGATTATGTACCCGTACGAATGCCGGTAAGTTTCATAAGCGGTAACACCTACCAGTACGACCTGACACTGAGTCAATTCGTTAAAGAACCCGACAACGGCCACATAATTCGCCTTCTTGCGGCAGCAACGGCTTGTTGTGGGGCGGGAATATTTTCTCATTACAAGTACAAATCCGCCTATAACAGGTATCGTGATGCAAGACCTCCGGCGAATTTCGATCGCCTGTATAAAGGTGCGACGGCCTGGAGAGCGGCCGAATACGGTTTTTTTTCCCTATCGGGGGCAGCTCTGGGTGTGATTCTTGTAAAGGCGGTTTTCTGATGCTCGTGAGGTGTGGGAGAATTATCCGCCTGCTTATTGCTGCTGCTTGTTGTATCGTTACCGGGTGTCTACCCAGAAACAATCCGTACGATCCGTCGAACCCCGACTTTTTTATGCCTCGCTTCTCCTGCAGTCTGGATATTCGAGATGAAAACACTCTCGACGCCGTGGAAGGTGCCGTGCTCGTTTACAGATATGGAGAAAAAGACGATACGATTACGGTTGACTCGGGGTGCGTAGGACAAATAACCGTTGAAGATCATATTGCCCAAAAGAAAGTTATCGCAAGGGTGCTGTCCATAGTGTCTCCCACGCATATGCTGGACGGTGAATTTGACATTACACTTTCAAGAGAGGGGAGAGACACGACTGTAACTTTACGTGATCGTAGAGTACGACCGGTCAACTGGGATACACTGCGGACGGTGGCGGATTCAAAGGGAGTTTATCTGGTATGGTATGCCGCTCACGCAGAGAAGTTCGGTCGATATAACCTGGTGCGTAACAACCTGCTTACCGGTAAAGTTGAAACCCTGACTCGAATCGTGGACAGGTATGATACCTCATTTTACGACACTTGCGTCAAAGAGAATGAATTATTCACCTATCGAATCGATGTATCATCCTACGACGGAGACTTAAGTATCGGCAATGATCTGCGAATATCCATGCCCAACATCTGTCCGGCCGCATCGGAGATAACCGACATACACGGAGATTTTTTCATTTACCTGAGGCTGACCTGGACAAAGAATCAAAACCTCGATTTTGCTCGATACACCGTCTACCGCAGCAGCGATTCATTAACATTCGATTCGATATATACTACAAACCAGCGCGAAGACACAGTACTGCTGGATACGACTATAAACGAAGCCGCCAACAGGTATTACTATTATATCGAGACCGTGGACAAAGGCGAATGTTGTGCAGCAGGCAAGACGGTTTCAGGAATAAACAGAGTGGCGGTGGAAAAGAAGCTGGTATATGTCCATGAGGGAGCATTTACAATGGGAAGGAGCGGTAGAGGAGTACCATTTAACCAACAACCGTCAAGGCTCGTACAGCTCTCATCTTTCCTCATAGATCGATACGAGACAACCGTGGAGCAGTATGTACGTTTTCTCAATGACGGAAACGGGGCTCATTACAGTGACAGCATGAGA
>CAZPHU010000100.1:0-3126 GCA_964586285.1 uncultured Fibrobacterota bacterium
CATATTTCGCAGGGGATCGCTTTTCGCACTGGATTCCGCATGGATGTATCATCCGGTGGTCTGGATCAACTGGGGGGATGCGGATGCATATTGCCGCTGGTCGGGCGGGCGGCTTCCCACCGAGGCCCAGTGGGAAAAAGCGGCAAGGGGAACCGACGCGCGGCTTTATCCCTGGGGCAATTCCTTCTATTTCAGACAGAGCCCGCCCGACTTTTTCCTGGCCAACTATGTGCCCGGATATACCGCCGAGGACGACTCAGGCTACGCCTATGATGGTGCGCGGTATACCGCACCGGTCGGCAATTATGCAGCGGGCGTATCGCCGATGGGGCTGCATGATGCTGCGGGCAACGTCAGTGAATGGGTATCCGACTGGTATGCGCATAACCCTCCCGATGAGCTTGTCGATCCCGTCGGCCCCGCACTTGGGCTGTGGAAGATATACAGGGGAGGTAGTTTCAGAAACTATCCCGAAGAGCTGGCGGCAACCTACCGTTATCGCAGTGATCCAACGGAGCGAAAGAAAGATTTGGGCTGTCGATGTGTGTATGATCCTCATTGACAGTATCGGTTTACCAATCGCTGGTTGCCGGGAGTTGATTGCTGATTATGGTACCTGATTGCTGACCGCGGCCGGCTGTCGGAAATTAGCCTGCCTGCTCCTGTTATCCCAAAGGGTGTATGAAAAAGAACCATAAAACTGCAACGGAAAACCAAAACAGGAAAAAGTGTTCGTTTTTATTCTCGGAGCCGTTATACGGATATATGAATGCTTGCTAAAATAAACTGTGAAAATATGTACATAGACGACAAGATTATATCCGAGGGCATCGAGCAGATCGATGACTGGGATCTGGTTACGGCATGCCGTGCCGGAAATGAGCATCTTTTTGAGATACTTGTAAGGCGCCACTATGAACTGATTGTCAATATCGGCTATCGGTTTTTCGGTGACATGTCGCAGGCTTATGATACTGCTCAGGAAGTGTTCGTGAAGGTGTACGGCCGGCTTGATTCAATCACCCCTGGATCGCAGCCTTTCGTGCATCTTCTTTGCCGCATAACTACAAACATGTGTCGATCCAAATACCGAAAAAGACGCAGCGAAAGTGAAACAGTCTCCAAAGGGAAGGTGAATTTCTGGTACGAACATGATAGGGCAGGTGAGGTGGAGGGGTTTGATGATGAGACGGCTCAAGCAATCAGGCTCGTAAACGATGCTTTAGGGCGAATAAAGCCGGATGAGCGTATGGTACTGATACTGGCTCATGTGTCTGAGCTGAAAACAAGTGAAATCGCCTCGATTGTAAATAAGCCCGATTATACAGTGCGGCGAATGATTCGTCGTGCCAAGGAAAAGGTAAGAAAATTGATTGCACGGAGCAGTTTGGAAGATTATGCATAATCATAAACCGCAAACCGATCGTATAATGCAAAAGGGATTTGCCCGGATACCGGTCGATAATCGGTCGAAAGATCAGGCGGTCGAGTCGATAATGGATCGGGCGGGGCAAAGAGGCAGACCAAAGGATTGCGGCCGCATACGGCGCATAAAGCCCATCGGATTGTATGCACTTGCTGCTTCGATTCTGCTGGTGATGGGGCTGGGGATCATGGTAGGGAAGACAGGAACAAATCTTTTTGATATCTTCAAACCCGCGGCACAAAAAGCAGAACACGATCAGATAAAAGAATCTGTCATTAAGATAGTGGACGGTAGTGACGGCTGGGGGCCTGAGGAGAGGCTTTTACACCCGAAAGATGAGATAAAGACCGACAAACAGTCTCAGTTGCTTGTTTCCATAGGCACTCGCACACGCGTTCTGGTTTTGGAGAAGACCGCCGTGAAAGTCAGCAGCGCCGACAAAATCCACACCCGCCTCGATCTTCAAGCGGGAACGGCCGTGTTTGATGTTTGCCCCGGCGGAAAAGATACTATTTCGGTTAGAACGGTTTACGGCACATTCGTGCAGATAGGGACACGATTTTCGGTTTCGGTGGATTCTTGCCTGGGGGCCAGGCTTGAGGTTTTCAGTGGAAAGGTACTTGTTCGCGACAGCAGCGGCGGCCGGCTGTATGTTGAGCCCAAGCAGGTCTGGACAAGCAAAAAAAGACACGAAATCGGTGAGGTTGACAGAAGCTCCGAAGAGCTTACGGGGCTCGATCAGATCTTTACTCACAACAAAATCGAATCACCGCTTAGGTGGGAAAGCCGTATTGAAGCCGAAATGGGTATAAAAGAGGGGGGCCCCAAATACAGTAATCGCCTCGGAGTTTCGCAAAAGGTGTCGAGAAAAAAAAGAAATTCGCCCGCGGATGAGATCTCGCAGACGGTAAGTTTAATACAGGAGAAGATTGGTACCGGAGATTACGATTTTGTCAGGCGTAAAATCTCTCGTCTGAGCGATTCGCGTCTAATAGATACCCTTTACGTTGTGCTTCGACAGGCTGCTAAAAGAGAGATCGATCTGTTCAGGTACAAGAATGCCTTGCCGATGCTCGATCTTGTTGCGGGGGGCGAGGCTTTCAGTAAATATCAGCGTGAGGATGCATGGATGGAGCGGTATATGCTTCATAAGGATTTCTTACGGACACCGGCCCCGGAGCGTCTAAAGGTTGCTCTTGAGTATGAGAAACTCCCCTCCGGAGGCGCTCTGGGTGACGATATGCTTGCCGAAATCATTCATCTCAGGCTGCTGATAGAAGACTATGAAAAAGCAACACTCGATATGAAACGACTGCTTCGAACCTATCCCGAAAGTATTCATGCCGAATACTACGGCTACTTATACGCAAGTACCCTGAGAGAGCATTTCTCGGAGAAAACCGAAGCGCTTAAGGCATATAAGGATTATGTAAGTTTATTCCCAAACGGTAAATACGAAGAGGATGCTCTTTATTGGATCGTGCGTCTAAGCGAATCGATTGAAGACAAAACCGCAGCACTTCATTATAAGAAGAGGTACTTGAGCAGCTATCCTCGCGGTCGTTGGAGCGATGAACTGGGTAAGTGATCAGGGAGGAAGCAGGTTATTTCAATAATCTCGGAGACGTTTTATCCTGAATTGTCTTTCCGTTTCGACAGTCTTTCATCTCGCCTTCTGCGATCAGTCTTTCATCTCGCCT
>CAZPHU010000100.1:3226-12884 GCA_964586285.1 uncultured Fibrobacterota bacterium
CAGTCTTTCATCTCGCCTTCTGCGATCAGTCTTTCATCTCGCCTGCTACGGTTTTCCCTTAGACGAATGCGGATTCCCGGATTCCCGTCAGCCGTGTGTATCGTATTTCCATTTTCCAAAGATGAGCTTTTGATTCGAGTTCCCATTCTCTGGTGACGGCCCGTGGAAGAAGACAACCATCATACTCCAGGCATCCAACCGGCCCTTGCCGGCTGATTTGGTATGCCGGATGCCTGTCCATTCCCGCAGCTCAGAATTCTCTGCCGCCGAATCAAAGCCCCTTGGCATTGGAAAGGGTTTCCTGCAGGAGAAACTGCACCGGGTACAGATACCAGCGGGGAATTTATTATGTAGAAGCCGGCCGTATCGCTATATGCTGTCCCGGATTTATCCTGCTTTTTTGCTGGGTATCAAGCATCAAACCTCATCTGTCAAGCTCATCGATAAGCTCCTGAATATCCTCATCGCTAAAGACATACTGCTCGTGACAGAATTCGCATTCGGCTCTCACCGGCTCATCATCCTGCTGAAGCGAGCGAAGTTGATCCTTGCCGATCGACAGCAGCCCCTTCTCAACCCTTTGGCGGCTGCAGGAGCATGAATAGGCCAGCGGGATTTTCTGCAGAATACGGTACTCAACCGAGTCGAACAGCTCGGCGATGAACTGCTCGGGCGTTGCGCCTTCACGAATCTGCTCGGTGATTGAACGCATGTACCTGATTTTCTCAACTATACTGTCTATTGCCCTGGGATCGGCCTCCGGAAGAGCCTGAATCAGAAAGCCCCCCGCAGCGGTTATTAGCCCGTCCGGTTCGACCAACGATCCAACCCCCACCGCCGAGGGCACCTGCTCCGAGGCGGTGAAATAGTAGGCCAGCTCCTCTCCGATTTCTCCGCTTACCAGATGAACGGTGCTTGTATAGGGCTCCTTGAGGCCTATGTCGCGAGTGACTGTCAATAGCCCCGCCTTGCCGATTGCACCTGCAACGTCAACTTTCCCGTCCTTAAGCGCCACCTCTGCATTCGGCACACCCACATAACCTCTCACCGCACCTTCACCGTTTGACTCGACGGCTATTTTTTGCATCGGGCCGTTACCTTCGAAACGAAGCACAACCCGCTGATTCTTCTTAAGCAACGCACCCATCAGACTCACCCCTGTTAGCGCCCGGCTTAGAGCCGAGGCGGGCGTGGGTGTGGTCTTCTGCAGTTTGCAGGCTTTATTTGCCAGATCAGTCGTTATACAGGCAAGCCCGCGCACATTCGACTGATTCGAAATAACACGTATAAGATAATCGTTCATAACTCCATTTCCCTTCAAGCAGCTCTTTAGCCCCAGACACTTATCTTTTGATCTTAATCTCTCATCCTTATTATTCGACTGCTGTGTCACATTATTACCATACCGGATGGTCAAAAATAGTTCCGGTAGAATGATTTATGAAAAAAAGGGTCTTTATGGATTAAATTTTGCTAACCATTGGGGGTCATATAAGCAAAACGCATATATATAAGGAGTGAAAATGCTGGTTTTCCTTGCTCTGCTTCCCATCCTGGTTGTAGGTGTATTGATGATCGGACTGACCTGGCCGTCTCAGAAGGCGATGCCGGTTGGGTATTTAACCGCTGTTGTTGTGGCAATAATCGGCTGGGAAATGCCGCTGCACTGGCTTGCCGCCGCTACTATAAGCGGTATAATCAATGCCGTAGACATATTGATTATCGTCTACGGAGCGCTTATCATACTTCAGATGATGAGAAAAAGCGGAGGTATCGACTCGATCTCCCGATCCATGGCCACGATTTCCGACGACCGACGTGTCCAGATAATCATAATTGCCTGGTTAATGGGTAGTTTTCTGGAAGGGGCGGCCGGATTCGGCACACCCGCCGCGGTAGCCGCCCCGCTACTTGTGGGAATGGGATTCCCCCCGCTTGTGGCAGCCGCCGCAACCCTTATGGCCGACAGTACTCCGGTGACTTTCGGGGCGGTGGGGGTGCCTATCTGGGGTGGATTCGCCGCTGTCGAGGAGCTGATCTCCTGGCCAATGCAGGTTGACGGTGTTGCCTTGAAATTTGGCCAGTTCCTGAGACGCATAAGCGCCTTTGCAGGAATTGTGCATCTTATTGTGGGGACATTTATCCCACTGGCAATTGTGGCGATCATGACCAAAGTCACTCGAGGAAGTTTTAGACAGGGGCTTGAGATATGGCCTCTGGCTTTGCTGGGTGGTCTGGTGTTTACGATTCCCCAGATGTTGATAGCCGTCATTTTCGGACCGGAACTTCCAACGCTTCTGGGTTCCCTCATAGCGCTTCCCATATTCGTTCTTCTGGTGCGATTCGGAGTGTTCAGGCCCAAACGAAAGTGGGATTTTCCTCACCATACACAGTGGCCAAAGGAGTGGGAAGGGGAGATCAGAGCGGGGGACAAACCTGTCGATACTAAACCCGGGATGAAACCGTGGCTTGCATGGATGCCCTACATAATCGTGGGAGTCGTACTACTGATAACCCGAGTAGAGGAGCTTGGGCTCAATGCGATTCTTAAGGGCTTTGAGATAGGCTGGAGTAACATCTTGGGGACTTCTATAGAAAGGACCATAGAGCCGCTGTATAACCCAGGTGTGGTACCATTTCTAATAGTGGCGCTGCTGATTCCGTTTATGCATAAGATCCGTTTCGGCGAAACACTGCGGGCGTTAAAAGAAACCGCTCATATGATCGTTCCGGCATCTATTGCGCTGGTGTTTACTCTGGGTATGGTATATATAATGATGAACACCGGGGAGGCAGGTAACATGGATTCGATGCTTATTGTCCTGGCCAAAGCCGCCGCTGCGGTGGCCGGTGACGTCTGGTATCTGGCTGCACCGTTTGTAGGGTCGCTTGGAACATTTATTTCGGGGAGTAACACGGTATCTGATATAATGTTTGGTCCGTTTCAGTTCTCCACGGCCCGGACTGCCGATATCGACCCGGCTCCGATCCTGGCCCTTCAGGCCGTCGGGGGTGCGGCGGGAAACATGATCGCCATCCACAACGTAGTAGCGGCGCTTACAACCGTTGGGTTAGTCGGTAAGGAAGGAATAATCATCCGTAAAAATATCTGGGTATGCCTGGGATACTGCCTGATGGCCGGAGTTGCAGGATGGATACTGAGCGGGTTTTTCTGAGCATATTTTGCGATTGGAACAAACAAGTTCCTTAAAAGAAAGGATTCTCTCGTGAAAACCTGGTTGTTTTTGATACGTCAACAGCCGGCAAACTTAAAAGAGAACCTGTTTTATAATTGGTCAACATTTTGAAATTCACGAAAGAAACCGTGGAAAGACAACATAACAGCCGATTGATCGCCAAAAACGCACCCCCCGGCCTCCCCCTTGGTACGGGGGAGGAGCAAAACCAACGCGTTAAAGCCTTCCCCTTCTCCCGCAAAGCGGGAGAAGGTTTGGAAGGGGTGTGTTTATCTCATGTCAACCTTCGAATCCCCCCCGAGATGTTGAGCGGGTTATCTTGTATAGGGCAGTGACAGCACAATACTCTTTTCCTTCGTGGAGATCCGCGCAAGATAGAATCCACTTGATAGTGGTAAACCAAATTCTTCAATTGCTATTTTACCTGCTGCACCGGCAAATGTCCGCTTCACCTCGCCGGCTTTTCTCCCGTTTAGAGTGATAAGTTCAATAGTAAAAGCTTGTGGTATACTCTTTTCACGCTGGATATATAAAGTATTTCGCTTAAAGATTGCGGTAAACGTTTGATTCTTGCCCGGGCTTTGAATGTCTGTAAATTTACGGTTGTGTACGAAGCCATTCTTCGAATCAGGTGCAAGCATCATAGCCGCAAACAGCGTCAGCGCCGCCCCATGGAGGCTCACTTCGGTATTATGGTAATCACTGAAATCATCATGGTATGAACCTTGGTTTGGCGACGGTCCGGCGTAAAGTGCCCCCACCGGTACCCGATAAGAATACTCATATAAGCTGTTTCGCCCTTCGGGATTCGCCGCCCTGTGAAAAGGGTGGTTGAAATTCTTTTCCCCCACTCCAAGAATCATCGATACGTCCCACGCATTTACACCAAGCATATAATTCATTGCCGAAACCGCCAGAGCACCCACCTGATCGGCTTTCCAATTCGTTGTCGCGGGCATGGCTGGAAGCTCTGTTCCCTGAATATCAGCGGCAACATCGGCATAACAGAGCAACTTTACAATATTGCCCATCTGAATAACATTGGGCCCCCACTCAGCCGGCTCACCTATCCATTTCCATAAACCGTCATACTTAAGAGTGTTGTCTGTCAAAAAATCATCATCGGGGAGTTCGATTGTGCACTCACCCTCGGATGAGACGGAAAGAATATGTATAAGATTATATAAAGTCTTTTCGATCAAGGAAAGCCGCTCCGTCGACGCTTCCCTTGACAACTCGGTAAGCATTGGGCCGATTAACTCCTCATCCTTAAGAAGAAGCGAATAGAAGCCCCACAACACCTGGGCCTGAAGCGCAAGGAAGTCTTCCCGGCCCCCGAACATCGGATTGTGAGTTGTAAACCATCCGCCTTCAAAGGAGATCTTTGGGAGATCGGAATTACCGTGGCTGCCCAACGCTTTATCATAACACAGATCATCGAGATACTTTGACTCCCCGGTTGCCCAACACAAGGCAATTGCGGCCAGAGCACACTCTTCATTGGTTAAACCATCAGAGTGATATGCCGGAGTAGAAGTGGCGTCCTGATTGTTTTTGGCAAAATCATACAGCTCCCTTGCCACTTTAAGACAGGTGTTGGAATAGGTTGAATCAAACTCCCGGTACATCCTGCCGACAAAAGCCAGCGCCGCCGAGAAATTTGCGGTGATATTAGCGCCGGTTTCGATTCGAGCCTCCCGCAACGGCCCGCCGCGGCGCTGTGGCATCTTGTCCTGGTGCTGCGGCGGGCCCCAGAAGTTGTGATCGTAACTGTAATTTCCGATCGACAGAACCATGTCCTCGATTATGCCGTTTGCATTCTCATAGGCTGCCAGTGCATAGTCGGCTCCATGAACGGCCTCATAGAGAACATCGGGGATTCCGTCGGTCGATGATGTCGTGGAATGATTAATACCGTAATGATCGGTATCTCTTTTGGACAACACTGCGGCACTGAGGCCAAGATGAGCCGCCGCATAACTCTGGGTGATTCCTTCCTTCAGGTGATCGCCGCAATCGTGCCAGCCTCCGGGAGTCGCATCCTCAAGATGGCACGCGGGATGAAACCATGATTCACTGTCGCCGCATCGCTGTATGCCGAAAAATTTCAGAACGGCATCCTTTACCATTCCATACACATTTTCATCAATAATAAATTCGTGGGAGATGGACGAACCGATCTTCACCGCATAAGTCCCCTCGGCAAGGGGCGGAAGAGTCCCCGTGAAGACACGCCCCGAAACGCTGTCGCCGTAAAGCTCGTAAGCGACGTCTCCGTTCATAATAAATAAACTGTTATTGGCTCCCCGGGTCGATATCCGTCCCGATGAAAAGTAATCGGTCGAAACAAGCGTACCCGAGCCGGCTTCCCGGTTGTCTTCCATATCGATAACTGTAAAGCTGTTGATTTCGCTCATGTTTTCAGGTCGGATAAAGTAAAACAGGTTTTGATCCCCGGGGCGATATCCCGCCTGATTCACCCGTATCCTCTTTATGTCGACGGTAGCCGAATCAAGAAAACGTTGACTGGGAAAAAGTGGAATGATCCTGGTTTGAGTCTCGGTTTTCTTGTCCATATGACTCTGAGACGGTGCATAGCCCCATATCATTTGATCGTTTCTAAACAGACCGATATAATTGTTTACTTCAAGTTTCCAGTGATAATCGACCCCCGTTTTTTCACCTTGCTCAACTCCACCAAAATCAAACGGCTCTCCGTTTGATTTAAGGTGTTTCCTAAAGCTCCAATCGTTTTCATCGGGTACATAAGTTGAGCTTTGGTACAGAAGGCTGTCATTGAAAGGATAATTGCGCCTCTGGAAAGCTAAATCGATCCTGATGCGTCTACCTCCTTGCATGGTATATCCGGGCAGCCGTATGGGCAGGTACCATGCATAACTTTGGTCGGTTTCATCGTAGGAATCTTCAAACTTGACCGGGTGCTGCTCCAGCAGTGCAGAGTTAATCGAATCCCTCAACCACTCATTGGAATCAAGATAACCGATGATTGTGTAAATGCAAACGACATCCGCGCGAGCACCTAAATCCATCATTTCATCCTCTGTCGCACGCATATAGAGCATGATGGTAAGAGAATCAACAGTCGATGTATCCTGATTGATTACATTGATACCGACATGGTGAATATCACCGGCGATATACCTGAGTGCGCTGATAATCAGATCTGTTTGATCTATCGTTTGTGTAACCGAATCTATACCATTGGGTGCGGCGATAGGAGCGTAGGGAGACTCATCGGAAAATGCCCGAAAGAAGAGAACATAAATAGTACACAGAACAACCAGGGCGGGTATACATGCAGATGGTCCGGAAAATGGCTTCTGATTCATTTGGATATCCTTGGTTTAGTATACGATTGATTTTTTATACAAATCAGCTTATGCAATCTCATCTTGTAGTGAACGTTTACTAAAAGCCGTTGGGGTCATGCCCTCTCGTTGCTTGAATTCCCGGATAAAATGATCCTGGGTGAGGTCAAGGATTTCCGAGCGTAAATTTCCACGGTTGAACCGAATCGTCGAATGGATTCCATGAAAATCGCTTACCCGATACACCCGGCCCGCCGAAACATGCCCGACGGATAAAATCACAAACAGATAAACAAAGTACTTGAACATATTCTTAGCTGCAAGAAAAAATAAACGTTATACATGATGATATGAATCGGTCAAATTCAAGCCGGAAACCTCATCCTCTTGAAATATATAATAAACAGACGGCTTTAGATTAACATTCTCCACAATTTTCGTATATATTTATAACCATTGAACCGGTTCGTTTAGATCGGGAGTTACAAATTTTCGGAGGGTTTTCACATGAAAATATCGGTATATATCTGTGCGCTGTCACTTATTTTGAGTGTACAACTGTCTGCACAAACATATCTTCGGTATAATCAGGCGGGTTATCGACCAGATCGACCAAAATCACTGGTAATAATCTCCTGCGATGATCTTAGCGGTCAATCCTGGACTCTTTATGAAGATTCTGTGGAGATCCTTTCCGGAAAAATTAATGAGAGTATCGCCGGCAGAGGAGATCATACGAGCCATCCTTACAACCATGTGGTAGATTTTTCATCCCTCGATCGGGCCGGCGACTACACCTTTCGAACGGGGAATAATGCGGCCTCCATTCGTATCGATCCTCATCCCTACGCTGTGCTCATCACCGATGCTCTGAGGCATTTGCGTACCGCCAGAAGTGGTACCGAGACAGCCCTGAATCACGCCCTTTCTCATGCCGGGGATTCGGCCGCGACAGTCTATGAGATCGCGGGTGATGCCGAATCGGGCCGATGGGCTCAATCGGATCCCAAGGTTACTCTGGACTGTAAAGGCGGGTGGTATGATGCGGGGGACTTTATCAAGTTCACCCTGACAACCGCCAACACGGTATACTATCTGCTCCAGGCGTGGGAGGATAACCCAAAGGCATTTACGTCGGTCCTCTCCACATCCGGTCTGCCCGATGTCCTGGATGAAGCGCTTCACGGGCTTAATTATCTGATGAAAATGCATCCTCAACCGGATCTGTTTGTCATTCAGGTAGGTAATTATCTGGATCATGATCAGAAAATGCGTCTACCCGAAAACGATATGCTGGACGGAAAACGCCCCGCGCTTTGCGCGATCAGTCCGGTTCATATGGGAGTTACCGCGGCGGCTCTGGCCAAAGGGGCACGGGTATTCACCGAAATCGGGAGGCAGGAAACGGCCGATTCGTTTCTTCAGAAGGCACTATCGATTTACGACCGAGCGATCCAACCCGATGCGCTTGAGGTGGCGGCCTACGAGAAGGATCAGACAAATGATTTCTATCGTGATAATTCACTCGACGACAACATGGCCCTGGGCGCGATTGAATTGTTCAAAACCACATCGGATACCTTCTATTTACGACAGGCACAATCATTTAATCCGAGGGTGGCCAACTGGCTGGGCTGGAGTTCATACAACTGGAGCGTACATTCCGCGGTAACCGGAGAGTACGATGAGGATTTTGGATCCAGGGCCCAGAGTCAAATAGAATATTTTGTTCAAAGAATGGACCCTGTTTGGGGGATTCCGATGGAGTACACCTGGTCGTCACTGCTTGGCTGGAATGCGGTAGGTGCGGCTGCCGGTGCCTGGAACCGAATCCACCCGGACAGTGCGGTGTATGATCTTCACCTCAAGATGGTAGACTATCTTTTTGGCCGTAACAACTGGGGAGTGAGCTTTCTTGCAAGTACTCGTCTAAATAACTCCATAAGGCGTATATACAATCCGGTATACCGCTTGAAGGAGCTGTTTCCTCAGGGAGCGGTGGCTCTTGGCCCCGGCGATCGTCGAACCCACAGCCTGATGGAGAACTATTTCGGCACCCCGCCGGAATCTGCTCTGGACAGTTTCCACACGGATGAGGCGGTGTTCTATGACTGGGAAAATGACTTTATGACCTCAGAAACCGTCACAATGAGCCAGTCATATGCGATATGGCTATTGGCTCAGGCAAGCGATTTCGATACACAGGCGCCGGCCGACTCAAGCAATCCAACTCTTCCGAACGACACCCCGGGGATCGATTCTTCAGCGGCTCTTGCCTTAGAGGAGTGTGAATGGTACACCTTCGCCGATACCGCGGGGAGCAAGGCTCAATGGATAGACCAGGCAACCCATTCCGTTCGGCTTGAACCCGCGGACGGGATGGATCGTCCTTACACTGGATTTGGCTGCATTCTTCCCGAAAACCGCCGGGATTTAAGCTCATTCGACGGATTCACGATTTACGGACGGTTCGAACAAAACGCCGCGCTGCAGATCGTGTTATCTATGGAGTCCATAACAGACTATGACTATCATGGAAAAAATAAGATCGGCAGGGGAGACCAACCTTTAACTATTATGTTCGATCAACTGTCGCAGAGTGGATTTGGAGAGCAGATCGATTTCGATCCCCGTCAAATCGCTCAATTTAATATCTACTATTACAACACGCTAAAAGGCGCCGATGTCCGAGTGGATTCGATAGTTTTTATACGCTCCGACAATTACACATCATCTGTCGAGACCACGCCTTTCTTCCAGCGAAATCATACCGGTCGGCTGGTTCGCGGGGGAAGGCTTTTACGCTGGGACGGGCAGCGTGCGACCACTATAAAAATTCACGATATTCGTGGACGTACACTCTGGAAAAAAAGAATCCTGCCCGGCCAAAGCATCATGATGCCGCGGTTACCCGGATTCAATATACTGGTAGCCGGTTCCGGCAAAGGAAGAGTGATTGAGACCCGGGTGGGGTTTTAAACACCCGTCTCCGGGAAAGCCGGAGGAACCAGGAGCCAGGATTCAGGTTCAAGAATCGAGGAATCAGGAAACAAAAACCATGCATACTAATGATTAGGACGAAAAGCGTGCTTTTTGTCCTAATTATTTATATGAACCGCTCGGTTGAAGCAG
>CAZPHU010000101.1:0-12558 GCA_964586285.1 uncultured Fibrobacterota bacterium
TCGGGATTTTCGATCTTAATGCCTTTTGGCATCAATAAGCTTTTCCACTTCATGTCGCTCAAATCTCCCTTATTATTTGGAGTATAACTCTACCACCAACCGCTCATTTACATCTACCGGGATAGATGCTCTGTCAGGTGCACGGAGCACCTTGCCAGTAAGTTTTACTTTATCTATCTCCAGCCAGTCAGGAAGTTCTCTTGTTGATTTGAGCACAGTATGTATTGCACCCAACTCTTTGCTTTTCTCTTTTACCTGAATGACGTCATTTTCCTTGAGCTGATATGACGGAATGTTCACCTTCTTACCGTTTACAGTCATATGATTGTGCAAAACAAGCTGACGTGCGGCACTTCTGGATGCTGCCAAACCCATCCGATAAACTACATTATCTAAACGGGTCTCAAGTAACCGAAGCAGATTCTCACCAGTAACACCTTCTATGCGAGTCGCTCTTTTAAAGTACAGCCGAAACTGATTCTCCAATATTCCGTAAATTCTACGAATCTTCTGTTTTTCTCGAAGTTGCAGGTTATACTCTGAAGACGTCCTTCGGCGCTTCGTCGTGCGCATACCAGGGGGGTAAGGTCTGCGCTCTACAGCACACTTCTCTGATTTGCAACGCTCTCCCTTGAGCATCAGCTTCACACCCTCCCTGCGGCACAACCTGCAACGCGGGCCATGATACAGCGCCATAATTAATTCTCCTTACACTCTTCTCCGTTTAGGTGGTCGACATCCGTTATGCGGTATTGAGGTGAAATCCTTTATTGCAGTCACACGTATTCCCGCCGCCGCAATAGCCCGAATAGCCCCTTCACGACCATTGCCGGCACCGCGTATGTGCACCTCTACTTTACGCACTCCCGCATCATAAGCAGTTTTTCCAACAGCTTCGGCTGCAATTTGAGCCGCAAAAGGAGTACTCTTTCGAGATCCCTTAAACCCAGCCTTACCCGGTGTTCCCCAGGCAATCACGTTGCCGTTAACATCAGAAATATTTACAATAGTATTATTAAAAGTCGCGCGGACGTGTGCTACACCTTCCGCCGACGCCTTCTTCTTTGTTTTCTTTGCTCCAGCTTTATTCATCTACCACTTCTCCCTGAATTAGCCCTTGGAAGGTGCTTTCTTCTTACCGGCAATAGTTTTACGAGGACCTTTGCGCGTACGCGCATTTGTTCTTGTACGTTGACCGTGAGCCGGTAAACCACGTCTGTGACGAAGCCCCCGGTAACAACCAATATCCATCAACCGCTTAATATTCATTCGTATCTGTCCACGCAAAGCACCCTCAATCGGATACTCCGCGTCGATTATACGACGCACCTTATCAAGGTCGGCTTCGGAAAAATCTTTCATCATTTTTGAAGGATCTAATTCCGCCTTTTCCAGAATCTGTTTAGCCGATGTTTTACCGATGCCGAAGATATATGTTAACGCATATACCGCTTGTTTGTTGTTTGGAATATCAACTCCCGCTACTCGCGCCAAAGTATTTCCTCCTTTTTATTCACATGCGCCCATAAGGTGCTCAAATTCTATCCCTGACGTTGTTTGTGTTTGGGACTCTTTTCGCATATTACTCGAATGATCCCTTTTCTTCTTATAATTTTGCATTCTTTGCATATGCGTTTTACCGATGCACGTACTTTCACAACAGTACTCCTTTTCCTACTTATACCGGTATGTAATTCTTCCACGGGTCAAATCATAAGGTGAGAGCTCCAGCAACACTCTGTCTCCCGGAAGTATCCTTATATAATGCATACGCATTTTACCCGAAATGTGAGCTAAAATCTCGTGGTCATTCTCTAATTTTACCCGAAACGATGCATTTGGCAAAGTTTCAAGAACCGTTCCTTCTACCTGAATGGATTCCTGCTTAGCCATTTGCCTCCATATAATTCGTTGTGATGGTTAGTACCTCCGCCCGCGTAAACGGCCCTTCTTCAAAAAACCTTCATAATTGCGGGTCTGTAAATGAGACTCCAACTGCTGCAGAGTGTCCAGTGCTACACCAACGACAATCAGTACACTTGTGCCCCCGAAAAAGAATGCTATATCAAACATGCCTATCATTAAAAAAGGCACAATCGAGATAAATGCCAGAAACACCGATCCCGGCAATGTTATTCTCGTCAGTACGTTATCGAGAAATTCGGCCGTTTTTTTACCGGGGCGAATACCTGGTATGAATCCGCCGGATCGTTTAAGATTTTCCGCGATATCCATGGGGTTGAAAATTATTGCCGTATAAAAGTAGGTGAAGAAAATTATCAACAGAGCAAAAAGGATGCTGTATAACCACCCACCCGGCTGAAACAGTCTTTCAAAATCTTCCATAACCCCATATCGAGCAAAAAAGCTCGCTACCCAACTAGGAACCATCATAAGCGATGAGGCAAAAATAATCGGTATCACACCGGCCATGTTCAATCTGAGAGGCAAAACAGTGTTCTGCCCTGCGTACATTTTGTTTCCAACCACTTTTTTTGGAGTTTGGATAGGAATACGCCTCGTCGCCTGTGTCATCATTACAATGAACGCCGTCATCGCAAGGATTGTAGCAATAACAAGTAACTCTACAAATGGATGTCTTGTTCCTGCTATTAGCTGCTGGATCTCGGCAACAATCGCATCGGGAATTTGTGCGATTATTCCAATAAATATAATTAAAGATATACCGTTTCCGATACCCCTGTTTGTAATTTGTTCTCCCAGCCACATGACAAATACCGTACCAGTGGTCAAGCTGATCGCGGTAACCAGTGTGAAAGGTAACCCCTGCATGGACGGAATGACTGCCTGTAATCCGGTTGCCGGAGAGGTTATGCTTTGAATGAACATGCTTACACCAATTGATTGAATCAGCGCAAGAAGTACTGTTCCGTATCGAGTGTACTGTGTTATCTTTTTGCGTCCCTCAGCACCTTCCCTCTGAAGTTTGTGAAAGTATGGAAACACGGTACCAAGGAGCTGAATTATGATTGATGCACTGATATACGGCATAATGCCTAGTGCAAAAATCGTGGCCTTCTTGAATGAGCCCCCCACAAACATATCAAGCATCCCAAAAAGATTATTCTGGAACTGATTGAAGAACTCACCAAGGACTCTCGGATCTATACCGGGTGTCGGAATATGTCCTCCCATACGATAAATAAATATCATAAGGAAGGTAAATCCTATCCTTTTGCGTAACTCCGGAATACGGAAAACATTTTTAAACGTCTCAAGCACGACTGATTACCTCTGCTTTTCCCTTAGCCTGTTCGATTTTTTCACGGGCGCTTTTGGAGAATGCTTCAGCCCGTATTGTAAGCTTTTTGCTCAGCTCTCCATTACCAAGTACTTTTACCGGCAATTTATCGGAGTGAATGAATCCATTTTCGTGAAGCCATTTTGAATCCAGCTCCACGGCATCAAATGAAGCCTTTTCTAAATCACCCACGTTGATTATCTGAAATGTGACCTTAGAAGGATTATTGAACCCGCGTTTAGGTATACGTCGAGTAAGTGGTGTCTGACCACCCTCAAAATACAGTTTCTGACGCGCTCCACTGCGAGCCTTATCGCCGTTCATTCCGTATCCTGCAGTGCATCCATTACCACTTCCCTGCCCGCGTCCAACGCGTTTAGCTTTTTTGCGTGAGCCTGCAGCCATTTTTATTTCGTTTATTTTCAGCATGTTATTCTCCGTCAACCTCTTCTACGGTAACCAGATGAGTCACTGTATTTATCATGCCACGAACGGCCGGTGTATCATTTTTAATTACGAATCGGCCTCTTTTGTATATGCCAAGAGCCCTCATCGTACGCTTCTGATTCTCCAAGCGACCAATCGTACTTTTAGTTTGTGTAATCTTTATTTTCTTAGCCATTTTTTCCCCGTTTTTCTCACTGAGCTGCTTTAACCTGACGCAGCTGCAGGATTTCATCACGCGATTTGAGCTGCCTTAATCCGTCCAGAGTGGCTTTTGCCACGTTATGTGAGTTTGTTGATCCAAGACACTTGGTTAAGATATTGCGAACGCCCGCAAGCTCCAAGACCGCTCGCGCAGGCCCCCCCGCAATAACACCCGTACCGGGAGCGGCCGGCTTCAATATAATTTTTCCCGCCCCGAAGTTTCCAATAACATCATGCGGCAAAGTACCGTCACGAAGACTCACGGCAACGATGTTCTTCTTGGCACTCTCAATTCCTTTTCTTATGGCCTCGGCCACATCATTGGCTTTACCCAATCCCAAACCAACTCTCCCATTCCCGTCACCAACAGCAACCAACGCATTAAACCCAAAGCGCCGTCCACCTTTTACCACTTTGGCAACACGGTTGACTGAAATCAATCGATCGTTGAGCTGATTTTCTTCTTCCGAAACCTTTATTTCTTCATTACTCAAGTTATTAACCCCTTTCGTCAGCGCATTCTAAAAGATTAAACCGCTACTTCGGGCACCATCGGCAAACGCTTTGATGCGTCCATGGTAATAATACCCTTTTCTGTCAAAGACAACAGCCTCAACACCATGTTCTTTTGCTTTTTGGCCAATGATTTCACCCACCAATTTAGCCACATCCGATTTGGTTGCCTTGTTTCCCTCTATCCGTTCGGCTATCTCTTTTCCCCTGCTGCCAACCTGCACGATTGATTTACCTTGTGTGTCATCAATAATTTGTGCATAAAAATGCTTAAGGCTTCTACGAACACATAACCTGGGTCGTGTTTCACTTCCGGTTATTTTCTTTCGTACTCTGCCCGCCCGATTTTTTCGTTCGATGATTCGTTGTTTGGCTTTATCCATAATTTTCTCTCATATCCTGGTTCCTGAATTCAAGACCTTTTATTTGGCTCCTGCTTTACCAGCTTTTCTTTGAACCTGTTCATCAACGTAACGGATACCTTTACCCTTATAAGGCTCGGGCGACCGTATTTCGCGTATATCCGCAGCGACCTGACCTACAAGCTGCTTATCAACACCACTTACTACAATCTTTGTAGGGCCTTCAATTCCAAACTCAATCCCCTCACGAGGGAAAACCAGAATCGGATGAGAATATCCTATATGAACGGTAAGATTTTTTCCCTTCATTTCCGCACGATATCCGACACCTACAATTGAGAGCTCTTTTTTGAACCCCGTGCTTACACCCGTAACCATGTTGTTGATCAAAACCCGGCATAAACCCCATGCCGCCTTTGTTTTTCGATCCATTTTTTCGGGAATGCACCGAACCTGCTTATCTTCAATTTCTACCTTTATATCCTTTATCATCCTCTGGCTCAGTATTCCTTTGGGGCCTTTCACGACAATGTCGCTACCCTGAAGTTTGACTTCTACGCCGTCGGGGATATTTACCGGTAACTTACCAATTCGGGACAAAATACGTTCTCCTCACTTGATGGTTACTTCACCATTTTGGCTTGTCTGCATTTACCAAACTTTGCCGACTACTTCACCACCGGCATTTAGTTTTCTACATTCGTGGTCTGTCATTACCCCTTTTGAGGTAGACACGATAGCAATGCCCAATCCATTTAACACTCGAGGTATGTCACCAGCCGAACGATACATTCGACGCCCCGGTGTACTTACCCGCTGGATTCCCTGGATAGCGTTGCGCATACTACCGTCATATTTAAGTAAAATCTTGATTATACCCTGCTTGTTGTCTTCAACAAAAGCGTATTTGCTGATAAAATTGTTCTCAAACAGTATACGCGTTATCTCTTTTTTAAGCTTCGAAGCCGGTACATTTACAGTCCGCTTCTGCGCCTGAACAGCGTTGCGTATACGAGTGAACATATCAGCTATTTGATCCGTAAGCATTCCAGATTCCCCTTACCAGTTTTCCGTTAATCCTTACCAGCTCGATTTTACAATTCCCGGAATGGCCCCCTGATGTGCCAGTTCGCGGAAGCAAATACGACAAATACCAAACCTGCGCATGAAAGCGCGGGGTCTGCCGCATCGGCGGCATCGATTATACCTGCGTACTTCGAACTTTGGTTTCTTTCTTGATTTCTCTACTAAAGCTTTCTTTGCCACTTCGTTCTCCCTTATATGCTCATTTGCGGAATGGCATTCCCATTTCTTCAAGCAAACCAAGAGCTAATTCATCGGTTTGCGCAGTCGTGCAGATACATATATCCATACCGCTGATACGTGATATTTTGTCTCTATCAACTTCCATGAATACGATCTGCTCCTTGATTCCAAGAGTATAGTTACCGTGACCGTCAAAGGACTTACGAGGTAACCCTCTGAAATCTCTGATACGCGGAATCGCAATGGAAATCAATCTGTCCATAAACTCATACATCCGCTGATCACGTATCGTTACCTTGGCACCTATGGGCACCCCGGCACGAAGTTTAAAGTTGGAAATAGCCTTTTTGGCCTTTGTAACCACGGGTTTCTGACCAGATATTTCGCGTAACACCATTACGGCTTCATCCAGCAGTTTTTGTTCCTGGACCGCCTTACCAACTCCCATGTTTATGACAACTTTTTCGAGTTTCGGCACCTGCATGATGTTTTCAAGCGAAAAACGCTTCTGTAGAGCAGGAATTATTTCCTGATCAAATTTTTCCCACATCCTGGGTTTTACTTTGGTTGCTTGACTCAATCTATCAACTCCTTGGCCTTTTTGGAATATCTAACTCTTTTGCCATTCTCCAAGGTCTGCACCCCGACACGGGTTGGTTCCTGAGTCTTGGGACATACCAGCATTATATTGGAAATATGTATCGAAGCTTCCTTCTCTACAATACCTCCCTGCTGATTTTTGGGATTGGGTTTTGTGTGTCGCTTAATCACATTCACCCCTTCAATTATCGCACGTTGCTTTTTGGGCATCAAACGAATAACTCTTCCCTTGGTTCCCTTATGCTCCCCGGCGACAACCATAACCGTATCATCTCTTCTTATTCGAAAAGCCATAATCTTTTCTCCCCCTATTAAAGCACTTCCGGTGCAAGGGACACAATACGAGTAAATTTCTTTTCGCGTAATTCACGCGCAACCGGCCCGAAAATGCGGCTCCCGCGCGGCTCCCCGGCATCATTAATGATAACAGCCGCATTATCACTGAAACGGATCAAAGTACCGTCCTTGCGGCCATGTTCCTTTGTGGTGCGTACTACTACAGCTTTAACAACACTCCCCTTCTTCACGGCGGAGTTTGGTATCGCATCTTTCACACTTACCACGATGATATCACCAACACGTGCATAACGCTTACGAGTACCACCAAGTATGCGTATACACTGCACCTTTTTTGCACCCGAGTTATCTGCCACATTGAGGTTTGTTTCAACTTGAATCATCTTTTCCTCTTACTCAACTAATGTATTCTGACGGTCCCGGTTACTTGGCCTTTTCAATGACCTCTGTTACACGCCACCTTTTGTTTTTAGACAACGGACGCGTTTCCATAATCCTGACTGTATCGCCAATATGACACTGATTCTCTTCATCATGGGCCATGTATTTTTTGTTCCGACGCACTATGCGTCCATAACGGGCATGCATCTCCATACTTTGTATGCTTACCGTCACGGTCTTTTGCGCCTTATCACCAACCACAACCCCTTGCCTGACTTTTCTACTACCTCTTTCAGTCATGTAGTTTCCTCGTTTTTAAGCGTTACTCTCAGCGGGGACACGTTTCATTTCATTCAACACTGTCTTTGCCCGCGCAATATCGCGCTTTACCATAGGCATACGCAACGGATTGCTCAACTGTCCCATCTTAGCCTGGAACCGAAGATTGAACAATTCCTCTTCCCATGCAGCGATTTTTTCTTCGATCTCCGCTATCGAAAGATCTCTTATTTCATTAGCTTTCATGTGCCTTAATCCTGCTTCTCCAGTTCCACAAATCTTACTTTAATCGGTAATTTCTGCGCCGCAAGCCGCATAGCTTCCCTTGCTACATCGACAGCAACACCGGACATTTCAAACATCATGGTTCCGGGGCGCACCACTGCTACCCACCCTTCCGGAGCACCCTTTCCTTTACCCATGCGGGATTCCGCCGGATGTCTTGTATAAGGCTTGTCCGGAAATATTCTTATCCATACCTTACCGCCACGCTTGATGAAACGGGTCATTGCAATACGAGCAGCTTCGATTTGCCTGTTTTCAATCCAGGCCGGCTGCAACGCCTGTAAGCCATACTCCCCGAAGGACAGCTGATTACAACGGTGTGCAATACCCCTCATCCTACCCCGCTGTGTTTTTCTGTGCTTGACTCGCTTAGGTGATAGCATCTGCTTTATCCTCTCTTACTTACCTGCAGTTTCCCTGCTTTTGGCCGCTTTTTCTCGGTTAATAACCTCTCCCTTACAAATCCACACCTTTATACCGATACACCCGTATGTCGTATTAGCTGTGGAAGTCGCGTAATCGATGTCCGCTCTAAGTGTATGTAAAGGAATACGCCCCTCTTTATATGTTTCGGTGCGTGCAATCTCAGCGCCGTTTAGACGTCCGCTTACAGTGATTTTTATTCCTTCCGCCCCCATACGCCTGGCGGTTGATATTGCTTTCTTTATAGCTTTTTTGTAGGATACACGCTTGGCTACCTGACGAGCGATATTATCACCCACCAACTGCGAATCCATTTCGGGCTTCTTTACCTCACGTATATTTATCTGAATCTCTTTTTGGGTCAGATGCTGCAGCTCCGCCTTGAGTCTCTCTACCTCTTCTCCCTTTTTCCCAATAACAATGCCGGGCCGGGACGTATGAATTCCAACCGTAACCTTCTTTGCCGTACGATCGATTCCCACAGTAGATATCCCACCATGCTCTAATCGTTTTTTGAGGTAATTTCTTATCAGTAAATCTTCGTAAAGATAATCACTGAACTTCTCTTTTGCATACCAATTGGAAATCCATGTACGTGTTATACCTAATCGTATACCAACAGGATTTACTTTCTGACCCAAATCGTCCTCCTTAATTGGACACCGTTACAGAAACGTGACAGCTTCTCTTCAGGATTCTTCCAACGCGTCCCTGCGATCTTGCTCTGAATCGCTTCAGCGTCGGTCCGTCATCTACCCGTATTTCTTTAACCTGCAACTCTTCAGCATCGACCGCGGCATCAGCGTGCTTGCTCTGCATATTAGCAACCGCCGATTTGATAACTTTCGCGATATCCTGAGATACCTGCTTATTTATACTAAACTGCAATGAATTCAAAGCATCACCAACCATTTTACCCCGCACAGCGTCGGCTACTAATCTCGCCTTACGTGGGGTGACCCGAATATACTTTGCTACTGCTCTTGCTTCCAAGTCTTTCCTCCTCGTTATCGCCTTGCGGTCTTATCAGTTTTACTACCGGCATGTCCGCGATAGGTACGTGTGGGAGAAAACTCTCCCAATTTATGCCCGACCATGTTTTCCGAAACATAAACAGGAACAAACTGCTTACCATTGTGAACTGCAAAAGTGAGCCCCACAAACTCCGGGAGAATGACCGATCGTCGTGACCAGGTTTTAATTACCTTCTTTTGCCCTGTCTTGTTCATTTCGTCAACTTTTTTTTCTAAATGCCCATCTATGAAGGGCCCTTTTTTTATTGAACGCGCCATATTCTTTTCCTCTTCTTAGCCTTACTTGCTTCTTCTGCGTACTATGTACTTATCAGAAAGTTTCTTTTTCTTACGCGTCTTTAATCCCTTTGCGGCCTGGCCCCAAGGACTTACAGGATTACGCCCACCAGCGGATTTTCCTTCGCCACCCCCCATGGGATGATCAACAGGGTTCATCGCAACTCCTCGAACACTTGGCCTACGCCCCATCCAGCGTTTTCGTCCGGCCGATCCTATAACCACATTCATGTGCTCAGAATTGCTGACCTGACCAATCGTTGCATAACATGTCCCACGAATATTGCGTACTTCGCTTGAAGGCAACTTTACCTGTACCATATCACCCTCTTTTGCGACTACCTCGGCATACCCACCTGCGCTGCGTACGATCTGACCGCCTTTACCTTCACGTAACTCGATGTTATGCACCTGAGTACCCAGAGGAATATTCTTGAGAGGAAGGCTGTTACCTTCGGCGAAACTGACATCATCACCTGAAATTATTTGCTGCCCTGTCTGCATCCCCGCAGTAGCAAGGATGTATCTACGCTCACCATCCAAATATTTCACCAAGGCAATGAATGCACTACGATTCGGATCGTATTCGATAGTTTCTATTTTACCGGGAACTCCATGTTTCTTCCTTTTGAAGTCAATAATGCGGTAAAACTTCTTGTGCCCACCACCTCTGTGACGGACAGTGATTCTACCATTATTGTTTCTTCCATTAGACCGGCGTTTAGATTCAAGCAAAGGTTTGTGAGGTGTATCGGTGGTCACCTGTTCAAAATCATTACTTGTCTTATACCGCAAAGTCGGTGTTACCGGATTATATTGCTTGATCGGCATAATTACTCCACTTATTTAAAGTATCGGCTCTTTTCGCAGACTATACTTCAGTGAACTGTTCTATCGATTCTCCCTCTGCAAGCTTCACTATCGCTTTTTTCCAGTCGGAACGATAGCCTGTGAATCGACCCATACGTTTTTTCTTTCCCTTGACCACCATTGTATTAACGTTTTCGACTTTAACATCGAATACGCTTTCAACCGCGTCTTTTATTTCTTTCTTGTTCGCATTTACAGCGACCTCAAACACATATTTGTTCTCTTCGCGAAGCACCGTATTTTTTTCGGTAATCGAGGGCGAGCGTAAAATATTATGATGCTTACTCACTTCGCAACCACCTCTCTAGCTTTTTCAATCAGTGTTCGTGCACCGAATACTATGTTTTCGCTATTCATGATATCGTAGGTGTTAATTTCAGATATCCCTCTGACCTTAAGATTCTTTATATTTCGACCGGACAAAAACGCATTCCTGTTTGTCTCATCGATAATCAGAAGAGTTTTTGAGTCAATGATTTCCATACCTTTTAACATTTTTACGATATCTTTGGTTTTTGGAGCATTCAACTCAATTGTATCAACGATTTTAATTCCCTCATCCTTGGCGCGTGATGATAAAGCTGAACAGAGAGCCGCCTTACGCATCTTGCGGGGAATATTACGATAATAATCACGTGGTTCGGGACCAAAGGCCTTCCCACCTCTAACCCAAACGGGAGAGGTATTAGAGCCGGCACGCGCACGACCGGTGCCTTTCTGCCGGTATGGTTTTTTTCCACCCCCGCTCACTTCCGAGCGTCCCTTTGCCTTTGCAGTACCCTGCCGTTGATTTGCAAGGTATGAGGTGATTACCTCGTGCATAAGATGTTCGTTTATATCAGCCGCGAACACCTCTTCGGGCAATTCCATCTCACCCTTAACTGTTCCATCCTGTAAATAGATTTTTGCCTTCATCTGTTACCTAACCGGAAAGGACTACTTTTTAATCAAATTCTTTTTCATATAAACTATACCGCGTCTACACCCCGGAATCGCGCCCTTGAGATAAACAAGCCCGTTTTCTTTGTCAAGCTGCACTATCTCTATACCTTTTACAGTCACTTTCTCGTTTCCGTATTGACCCGCCATGCGAACCCCCGGAAACACACGTGCCGGGTAAGTGCCGGCCCCAAGAGAGCCGCGTTCCCTGTGATTCGTATTACCATGAGTTTCACGACCACGTTGAAAATTGTGACGTTTGATCGTACCCGAAAATCCTCTTCCTTTAGATGTTCCGACTACATCAACATAACGAACGCCCTCAAGCATCTCAACTCCGACCTTCTGTCCGGGATCGACCTTTTCCTCGTCGGAGTCCAAACCAAACTCCTTTACTACCCTTGTAGGAATCGAGTTGTGCTTTTTAAAGTGACCAGCCAATGGTTTGCATATTTTATTTTCGCCTACCATATCGAAACCGATTTGCACGGCGTTATATCCGTCGCGTTCAACGGTTTTAACCTGGTGCACGATATTGGTGCCCGTCTGCACAACAGTCACAGGAATAACCTGACCGGATTCCTTATTAAAAATCCTTGTCATCCCAATCTTTTTACCAACTATACCCTGCATATTTGTGTTTCCGTTTTTCAGTATTGCTGTTTAATGCACTGGTTAAAATATCACACCAGACATTTTCATACTTTTATTTCTACATCGACTCCTGCCGGTAAGTCCAGCTTCATCAAGGAATCCACCGTCTGTGGAGTTGATTCCAAGATGTCGATCAGTCTCTTATGTATCCTCGTTTCGAACTGTTCTCGCGACTTCTTGTTCACATGAGGAGAACGAAGAATCGTATATACCGATTTTTCTGTAGGCAGTGGTATCGGGCCCGAAATACGAGCCCCAGTCCCCTTTGCCGTACGTACGATATCGGATGCTGATTTGTCCAATATGTTATGATCGAACGATTTTAACCGAATTCTTATTTTTTCACCTGGCAAAATAGCCTCTCCTTTTTACTCGACAATATCGGTGACTACACCAGCTCCAACCGTACGTCCACCCTCACGAATAGCGAAACGAAGTTCCTTTTCCATTGCAATCGGCGCAATAAGTT
>CAZPHU010000102.1:0-12497 GCA_964586285.1 uncultured Fibrobacterota bacterium
AAGGACATCCGGATTTCGACCCAGAATCTGTTCCGGCGGGTTCGGTTGGTACCGACGACGAAATCGAGCAGGATGAGATGGACGAGCAAATACAGGAGCTGGCAATACCCGATCATGTACTGACCCCAACACTTGCCGATATTTACTTCCACCAGGGACAGCCCAATCTGGCGGCACAGATCTACCGCAGACTTCTTGAAAAAGATCCCGACAACGAACGAATCGAGCAGCGCTTAGCGCAAATCCTTCAATTCATAAAAGATTCCGAATTGAAGGAGCGCAAAGAAGCCGAAAGTAAAAGCCGGTTAGAGTCCGGGCGCGAAAATAAGCAGAACCAATCCTCGCAGAAAAAAAACAGAGCAAGGTCTGCTCGTTCAAAGAAAGTTCGTTCAAAGAACAGTGATGATGAAAAACCGCTCAAGGGTGTGAAAATAAAAAAAAAGATTAAAGAGAAACTCCGAAAAAAAACGAACTGATCAGGGAATGACATATGTACGTCGACAGATTGGATGAGGTACGTCTTCTATTAAAAAGACATAAGTGTTCTTATATATTCATTTCGGACTCGGTTGATATTCAGTACATCTGTGGTTTTCGCTCATCCAACGCCTTTCTTCTTGTCGGCAAAAAAGAGGCCATTTTATTTACGGATTTTCGTTATAGGGAAGCGGCCGAAGCCTTTATACAACATGACTTTAGGTGGCGCTTTGAGCTGATAACCGAAAGTACCTTCTCCTTTCTGAGTACTTTTGTTCCTAAAGGCTCCGTTATAGGTGTTCAGTCCGAAAGCCTGACTGTTGACAGTTTCGATCAGCTTCAGCAAGCGTGTGAGTCCTGTCGATTCACAAAACTTAGCGATGTTATTCCCTCTCTGAGTCTTCGCAAATCCGGTGATGAGATTCGTTCGATGAAAAAGGCGGTAAAAGCGGGAGAAAATGCCCTTGCCGACCTGCTAAAACAACTACGCTACGGTTTGACCGAACTTCAAGCCGCGCAAATTCTTGAGGATCTGTGCCGTGAATATGGTTCCGAAAAACCGTCATTCGATACAATCATGCTGTTTGGAAGCAGAAGTGCTCTTCCTCACGGTACACCATCCGGTCGAAAACTTCGCCCGGGCGATTTTGTGCTGATCGATTTCGGCTGTACAGTCGACGGTTTCTGCTCCGATATGACCCGGACTTTCATTGCCGGTGAAGCATCCAAAAAACAAAAAGAGATCTATCGGATCGTAGCCAATGCTCAAAAGCTTGGAGTCCGCGGCGTAAAACCGGGAATCAAGACATCCGATGTAGACCGAATCGTTCGTTCATATATCGAGGAGCAGGGATATGGTGAGGCTTTCGGGCACGCGACCGGACACGGCGTTGGCAGGCGAATACACGAAAACCCCCGTGTGAGCAAAAAGGATGAAACCACTCTGGAAGAGGGGATGGTTATCACGATCGAGCCTGGAATCTACCTTCCGTCAGTCGGCGGCGTGCGAATCGAGGACATGGTATTGGTTACCGAGACCGGCAGTAAATCCTTGCACACCTTTTCGCATGCGCTAAAAGAGCTTCCCTGTTCATGACAATCTATGCATTACTAAACGCGATGGTGGATAAGGGCGCATCGGATCTTCACATCCGCGTGGGAGCGCCTCCCGTTTTCAGGATAAATGGATCTTTGTTTCGGGCGAAAATGGAGCCTTTCAAGCCCGATCAGCTCCAACAGTATGTTCAAGAGGTCCTTACAGAGGAACAAAAGCTGTTGTTTGAGCAAAAGCACGATCTGGATTTTGCGCTCGGAGTTCGGGGTGTTGGACGATTTCGACTGAATGTATTTCGTCAACGCGGAACACCGTCTCTGGCGGTGCGTTCGATCAAGACGGAGGTCCCCGTATTCGAAGAGCTGAACATGCCGCCGGTTGTTTTGGATCTGTGCATGAAAAGAAGGGGGCTCATTCTTATCACCGGCACTACCGGCAGCGGAAAATCCACACTGCTGGCCTCAATGATCAATCATATAAACCAAAGCCGCTCGGTAAACATCGTTACAGTCGAGGACCCGATAGAATTTCTCCACAAAGACAAAAAGAGCGTGATCGCTCAGCGCGAAATCGGTTCCGATACTCTTGATTTTGCCGCTGCACTAAGAGGATGTTTTCGTCAGGACCCCGATGTTATCCTCATAGGTGAAATCAGGGATAAGGAAACCATGGAAACAGCCTTAAGCGCATCAGATACAGGCCATTTAGTCATGAGTACTCTTCACACCATGAATGCGGCCGAAACAATTTCGCGGATAATTACATTCTTTCCTCCGCACCAGCATGAGCAGGTTCGTCTTGTTCTTTCGAGCGTACTTGTGGGTATAATCTCTCTGAGGCTGATACCTCGTAAGGATGGATCGGGCAGAGTACCGGCCGCAGAGATCCTTATCAATAGCGCGACAATCGGCGAATATATTCGGGAGGCGGAAAAGGCACATCTTATATTAGAGGCGATAAGTGACGGCGCTTCACAGTATGGATCTCAGACTTTCGATCAATCATTATACATGCTGTATCGCAATAATTTAATTTCTTATGAGACGGCTAAACTGTTTACCGACAACCCGGAAAATTTCGATCTGCGTGTTGGAGGGATTTCAGGTGCTTCCGATAGATGGCATGAAATCAACGATTAGTGACCATCATCATCTTTGGATAAGGAGGAGAAAAGGTCTATGCGAGTTCGTGTCAAGATTCTTATGTTAACCGCTTGTATGCTGTTGTCCGCCTATGGTGCCGAGCACGCCGGACGAATACACATGCTTGAGGGAGAAGCAAGTATTCTCAGGAGCAATGCCGGCAAATGGCAACAGATCAGATTGAACATGCCGGTACGAATCGGCGATCAGATATACACCCGCGAAGAGAGCTTCGTGGAAATCCGACTCATCAACGGCACTATCATGCGTCTGGATGAAAAAACTAAGATTGTAGTCGACAGTGCAGATGAAACAGGCGTTAGAACATCATCATCGATTGGTAACATCTGGGTGAACATGCGTAAGCTGGTGAACACGGGTAAAGAATTCGAGCTTTCGTCACCGACGGCAACCGCGGCGATCCGTGGAACCGTGTTTCAAATGCAGACCGATCGGGATTCTTCGACTGATGTATCGGTTTACAGTGGAAAAATTGAGGTGGGGCCGACAAAGGGCAACAATGATAGTGATAATGAGGGCAACAAACCCAAGGACCGTGTCGAGGTCCCCGGCCCCGAGGAGATTCCCGGACCGTACGAGGTATCCCTGGATCAGTGGCGTATGATAGTAGCCGGCCAAAAAATATCGGTGCGAGGGGACGGCAAGTATGCTCAAACCAAATTCGATCCTGAAAAAAGCTCCGAAAACAGTTTCGTTAGAAGGAATCGAGAACTGGACATACGGCTTGAAAGTGAGGAGTAAAAAGACTCCGATGCTGATCAACAAGCCGCCTGTTTATTGAGATTCATTGCTGTCGAAAAAAAAGCCGTCCCGCTATGCGAGACGGCTTTTAAAGTATCTCAGGTATCCACTTTTTATTCTACGGGAGTTTAGATTCGATCGGCCCCCGGGTGTTTTGTTGTTAAGCTAAGCCTCTTTGCGATTTCATTAGTTACCGAAAATTCGTTTGCTGTCCAAATGGTTTAGTTCACTTGAGCTAGTGCCTTAACGGATGTATACCTGGCAGTATGTCAATTAATTGCTCGCCGAGAGTGCCTTAAGTGCTCGCTGCGCTCCGGCCTTTGTAAAAGCGAAGGCCTGGATCTTAACATCCTCTTTGAATTTCAATTCGTCGTAAGCTTTATCATAGTAAAACTCCCTGAGAAGCAATTCCCGGATGACCTTACGATTGTCGTTCTCGGTATGAATTATTAGCGTTGTCCTCTCTCCATTTATCGGCTTTACCATTCGTCCGTTCTGGGTAACGTAGTCAATCGAGTCCAGCTGTATTTCTTTAACGGTATCGTCTGTAATTATTCCCAGATTAGCCGATGCATCTATTTTACCACGACTGCTGTATCCTTTTCCCTCAATATAACCGCTGGAAAGAAGCGAAAAATTGATTTGAGCATTCAAAGGCACGATACCTTCCCCCGGAAACTTCTTGGCAAGTTTAACATCATGGCTTCCCAGATGAAGAGCCCAGAACTTGGTTGTTCCAATCTTGCCGTTACTGACGTAGTATATGGTTTTTTCAAGCAGTGACCGCGAGGAATACTGCCCATGTTGAGCAAATACACTTATTGTAGTTGCAAGAATTATCATGCCGCAAATTGTCAGCTTTTTAAAAATTCGCATAGTGCCTCCTTGAATATGGCCGGTATATAACTAACTGGGTATATTTAAATTACTAAAAATCAATTGTTATCTTCAAATATTTCATTCCAGCCCCATTTCCGCCAAAAAGCGTTTGTTGTCCCGCCATTTTGGTGTCACGCGGACATGGCACTGAATAGATGCCGGCTCTCCGGTAAGCTTTTGTAGCTCTTTTTGTGCCCTGTGTTTGATTTTTTTGATTAAAGCTCCACCTTTGCCAATGATAATGCCTTTCTGGCCGGATGTCTCCACATGTATGGCGGCCTGTACGAAGTGTTTCCCTTTAACCTCTTTATACTCCAGGACCTCAATAAAGGTCGCATGCGGCACTTCCTCACGAGTGGAGCCGATTATGGCCGCACGTATATATTCGGCGGCGAAGAACCTCAGATCGGCATCGGTAAGGTCTTCTCCGGGGTAGTATCGCGGGCCAACAGGCACTATCGAAGATATAGTGGATAAAAAGCGCTCCCCGGTTCCCGGCTCTAAAGCCGAAAGGGTAAGAGTAGCAGCCGGTTGGAGAGAGGGCATTTTTTCATAAAACAGCTTTTGGCGTTGCTGAAGATCCTCTACTTTATCCGCCTTATTGAAAAGGAGGAAAACTGGGACCGAGCTGCTTTGTACACGGTCTGCAATCATTTCTTCCTCGGAGCCAAAGTCTCTGGACAAATCCACCATGTAGCAGATGAGATCGACCTCATTTGCTGTTAACAGGTTCATGCTTTGATGCGACATCGCCTTATTGAATGCATGTTTACCTTCGTGAATGCCCGGAGTATCAATGAAGACAAGCTGCATTTTTTCATCGGAGTATATGCCCCGGAAGGTCTTTCTTGTAGTTTGAGGAAGTGAACTTACTATGGAGAGTTTTTCGCCCAGAACAGCATTGAGTAGAGTCGATTTGCCTGTGTTGGGCCGTCCAATAAGTGCAACAAATGCGGATTTAAATTCAGAGCTTTCGCTTTCCATTTCTCAGGTACCCTCTTTTGTGGTCGTGTCGTTGAGTGCAATCGATTCAAGTTCCTTCTGTTTCTCTTCCCAACGGATCTGAATGTCTCGGAGTCGCTTGCGGATGATTTCCGCACCGAGAAAGCTGGAGTGTACGGTCCAGTACGGTCCGTGAACGTTAACCACACCGGTGGCGATATGTTGAGTCGGATCGGTGTTGTGTTTGGCAAAACCTACAAACCAGTCGATTCTTCCCAGTAAATCCTTATCGACATTGCCGGTCTTCCCACCATAGGCAACACCATTAAAACGATAAGACCTTTTTATATAACGAAATGATTTGCGTGCGGTCCCATATCGAGTAACATTCTGCATCAATTCGGATAACTCGTTGGCTGTTTCTTCGGACATGGTGCGGCGCAGGGGGCGATACTCGGCCTTGTATAGCAGCTTGCCCGTAGATGCAAGTGTTACGCTGTCTATAAGTACAGGTGTGGGCATTATGCCGCCCCGGCTGATTGAGGACGATATCAAGGCGCCGAACAGGGGCGAAATAAGGGTGCGCTGATTGAATCCGGATGCGATTTCCGCAATCTTGAACGCCGAATCTTCCACTGCAATTATGGGTGGATCCGCCGGAAGTTCAAAAGGGATCGGTTGATTGAAACCAAAATTGCCTGCGGTAGATCTAAGCCCCTCGGCTGTGATATTATGAATGCCGAGGCGTCCGAATACCGGATTTATCGAATAGGCGAAAGCTTCCCCCAAGGTTACCTCCCGGTAATTATCGAGGGTGTCTTTCAATTGATAGTTGTATAATGTATGATTTCTACCGCATGTCTTGAGAAGACTGCTCCGGCTCATGCGGCATTTTTCTACTGCGGCGGCCGCCGTTATCGTCTTGAAAATAGAGGCGGCTGGAAAGAGACTTCTGCTGTGGGTATCCGTTCCAAGTAATGTGTCCTCAGGATTGTTATATGATGCCAGTGCAAGAATCCTCCCCGTAAGCGGATCGACGGCAACGGCGGCTCCGTGCCGGGGGTGATATCTGCGAAACAGCTTTTTTATCGTTGCCTGAAGAGCGCTGTCTATAGCGAAGTGATAAACCAGATTGTGCTTTTTGTAAGTAAAGGTATCCACAGATGAACTAAAACTCGGATTGTTTAGAAGGAGTATTTCGGATACTTTTTCTTTCGACAGCGACTGCAACCCGGATTTTGATAACTTATGTCCGGGTTTCTTTTCACTCACTTTCTTTAATTCACCGTCACTGTTCTGATCTGATTTCGAGAACCTGGCGGGTGTCTTCTCCCGGGCATCGCCAAAATAAAACCTGGCGCTGACAGCTAAAAGCATAAGTAAAAGAAGAAATCGAATTCGACCCTTTCGAGGAATCTTTACCTTTTTCCTTTTCTGATACTTGCGAGCTTTTTTCAGCAGCGGTGACTCGTTTTGCATAGTAATAAAGTTACTTCTTTTAATAGTCGAGAGTGCTAATGTATCGGCAGGATCGATATCTCATATTAATTGAGGATGGCTCTATCAAGGAAAGGGGAGAGTCCGTGTCTCCCCCTCCTTGTGTATGGATACAGTGTGAAAGACAGTATACAGCGGAATCGACGTATTCCTCTCACTCACTGCAATAAACGAAATGTGATACTAGAATGCCATTCCGGCACTGATAGTCACGTTTTTGTTTTCTACCAGCTCGCCGTTTTCAAACGCCCAACCGTATCTGGTTTCCCAAACAAGGCTTGCTCCGGAAGCGATTTCTCCGCCCAGACGGTATCCCCAGTACATGTTAGGAGTGCGCTGGAAGAAGTTGTCGTATTGGGGTTCGATGCCATCGAAACCCATAACCGTGCGCTGGATATGTTTCTTATACAAAAACGCTTCGGCTTTATTCAGCCTTGGAATCTTTTGCATCAGCATATCCCCGACTGTACCGGTTAATTCAAACCGCTGATCGAGAGCCTTATCACCTCTGGAATCTTCCTCACCGATAAGCCGCTGATAGGTACCGCTAAGCACAAACACTCCGGCGATATCCATACCCAGGGTACCGAATACACCCTTAAGGTCCTGATCCAGTTCATCCAAAAGATGTTCCTTAACTGTTATATTATCGCGCCTGATTCTCTCTTCCTGGTAATATGGTCCGAAGTAACCGGGCTCGAAACTGCCGTCAACCTGACGGTATTCGACACGTGACCAAAGCGGGCCTATATTAGCTGCAACACCGGGAGCGCCGATTCCCCATCCTCTGGTCTTATTACCGTCATCATCATCGAGGTTCATTGCCCCCTGGCCGTAGATATCCAGACCAAAAATCTTGGTATTTACTATGGGAATGCTGACGTCTCCACCAATTATCGAGAACTGATCATACTTCTCTTTCGCCCAGCTGTCTTCATGTTCGATTTCCGTATCGTAATTGCCTGCAGCTATAGCATTTGCGCGCTGCTCATCCGTGAGGGTATCGCCTTGCGTAAGTTTGGTATAATTCTTCTCCTGCCAATTTCCATCAGGTATGCCGTCCTGATCTCTGTCGATCTCACTGCCGTGAAGGGTATAATCCCAATCCCTTGCGGGGGCGTACTGATTAATGTCGGTGGCTATAGTACCCGCAAAAAGCATGTTCTTAAGAATCGGAGCCTCGGAGGGTTTAAAAGGCCTGATTCCCAGACGAGCCGCCAAAATACCACCGTCTCTGCTGAAATCACGCACATCCGCTATCATGGTCTGGAGTGTTATACCTATTGGACTGATATCGTTGAGATCCAGCCTCAGACCAAGTTGTCTCTCGTCTGGATAGTAAAGCATATTGGAAAATCTGTCAACTATAAATCCATGACCCATGGTTACGGAACTTAGACCGCCAAACTTGGCGAAAAACGGATCACCCTCATGATTGAATCGGATGTAGCGAATCTTACGGAGCAGCGTTTCCGACCATTGGTCTTTGCTGAATTCCCATCCCTTGTTTGAAAAGCCACCCTCTGAATCCATGAAAAGCTCAATGTCCAGACCCAGGCCGAATCTCCAAATTGGTACATCTACCATGAACGCAACCCGTGTCCACTGTTCGTCATCGACCGTAACCACACCGGCATTTACAGCATAGGTCGGCCCCTCCGGACTTCTCGCCGGCGTACTGCCTACATTGTCAGAGGCCGGAACGCTGGTGGTTTCGGATTGCTTAGATTTTGTTTGCTCAGCCGGTTCTTTTACTGAGGGCTGTTCGTTAGAAGCGGCCTGCGGCGCTGGTGAATGCGAAACATTCTGCTTTTCGGGCTGAGGTTTCTCTACACGTTTAGGTTGCTCTTCAGCCTTTTTATCAGACTCCGGCTCCTGCATCTGCATAACCTTATCCGATGAAGACCCGACAACCTCTTCCTCAACAGCCGCTTCACTCTCGGTGTTTTTCGGTTCGGAATCGTTTTCTTCCGCTTCGGGCCGATTCATGGCCACCTGATTGTCCTGTTTATCCAGGTTCTTTTCAGACCAGCTGTTAATTCGCTCGATTGCCTGGTTTGGAAGCTTCCCCTGACGAAAACTCCTGTCGGCGTTGTCAAAAGTCGCAAAGGATCCCTTCGATACATCCAGCGACCGACCGGCGGGATCGGTTACCTTCATCAATCCCTCAACTACTGCTACACTGGGATTTCCTTCGGGAGTGATCTTTACGGCAGCCTTTGTACCAACCGGAGAGAAGGAACAGCTTTTGGCCATAATCCAGACAGGTGTGGGGGTTTCACTCTCGTTTCGACTCAGGAAAATTTCTCCATGATCCAGATTGATCAGGAAACTTTCAGCCGTTCCACCAACTTTCAGAGTAGCGGTATCTTTTACCACGATTGCCGCGTTTTCGGAAAGTGTAATAAGCGCTCCTTCGCTGGTCTTGAAAGTGATCGAATCACCTAATCCGGCCTGCTCTCCGCTTTGAAGAGAAGCCCATGATGGTGATTGTGCTCGTTTTATTTGGACATCGCCCCCGTCAAAAGTGCAGGTTAGCGGTTGAGCCCAGCTTTGGTGAATGGAAAATGAGAGGACAAAAGCCGTTGCGGCTATGATCAAACGAATCATTGTAATCCTCCTGGACAGTGGTTATGTTCGTTTAAGAGCCTGATAGTATTAAAGTATATAATAGTAACTCCACAAGACAGTAAAATCAACAAAATTGGCGCTTTCGCGACGAAATTAATCGTTTTAAATGAGGGCGAAGCTTCTCAAAAGCCTCCTGTGGTGAAAGCTCGGCCAGAGCGCTTCGCGGATCAACTCCGTCGGGCAGTCGTCTGTTTCCGACATTTTGAGCATTCCATATCGGAAAACCTTCCATTTCTTTTCTGATTACAAACGATTCGCCGACCGGTCCGTTTCTTTTTTCATCGGTTGGTCCGAATAACGCCACAGTAGGCACACCGTCACAGGCGGCAATATGCATCAACCCCGAATCGTTACAAAGAAAAAGATCGCATTCGGAAATGAGCGCGGCGGTTTTTCCAATACCCGTTAGGCTGGCGCTTTGTGCCCGGCCTTGGGAATTTTGCACCACAATTTCCTTTAGTGGCTCTTCTCCTGGTCCTCCGAAAACAAGAGCGCTTCCATCAAGCTCCGCACAGACCAGATAAGCAAGCGTGCCGAACTTCTCAGGTTCCCATCTTTTTGCACTCATACCGTGTTCTTCACTGGAGCCCGGATGAATACCGACAAGAGGTCTTTTAATCCCGATCGTTTGCTTTTTTGCCCATGCCCGCATCTCATCGGTATGCAGGGTTGGAAAACACAGATTCTCCCGGTTGTCTTTATCTCCAAATAAGCGCTTAACCAGACGAATGTTCTGGTGTACATCATGTAATTTCGTATCAACCGGGACTTTAGCGCTTAAAAAAAAGTCCATTTTTTTGATCGGGTGATACGGATATAGAAAACCGGCTCGTTTTTTTACGTTGGCCAAAAAAGGAAGCAGGTTGTATTGCCATTTATTCGAAGGGAAAAAATTGATGGACAGGTCATATTTTCGTGTCCGCAGCTTCCCTATCATCGAAACTCCCTCGGACGGATTTCTCATACGTGTGGGATCAATTATGTGTATCTCATCCCACAAGGGGTCCTCTCCGGCCAGATCTTTGATAGCGTTTCTTAGCCCAAGCAAAGATAGCGACCAGTCCGGATGTGTCCTTTTCAGGTATGAGCACGCCGGGTATAAAAGAAGATAGTTGCCGATACCTATCGGACAAATACATAGTACGTTCATTCAAGTTGATCCCTTATCTTAAAAGCACGATTGGGGTTGGAGTTGGTAATCATCTCTCCAATAAGACCGATCGAAATGAATTGTATACCGACTATAATTGCTCCCACCGAAAGAAGCGTAAGCGGCCTGATATGCATCTGACCGGTTATAGCCCAGTTTACCCCAAAGTACCCAAGCACAACAGCTCCCAGAAAGAAGCAAAAAAGGCCCAGGAGTCCGAAAAAATGCAGCGGACTTTTCAGGTATCTTCTTAAAAATAGCAGAGTAATCAGATCAAGAAGGCCGTTGAAAAAACGGCTGATTCCATATTTTGTCTTTCCGTATTTACGTGGGTGATGAGGAACGGGGATCTCCGTTACACGCCAGCGGTCCCAGTGTGCAAGAGCCGGAAGAAAACGGTGGCGCTCACCATATATTTCCAGGCTTTTAGCCGTTTCCCTTCGATAGGCTTTGAAGCCGCAATTGAAGTCGTGAAGATGAATCCCCGACATTATGGAAACGACAGTGTTGAAAACTTTCGAGGGAATATTTTTGGAAAGTATCGGGTCATGTCTTTTTTTCTTCCAACCGGAAACCAGATCCCACCCTTCATCCAGCTTCTCCAGCATCGATGGAATAGCGACCGGATCGTCCTGAAGATCAGCATCCATGGTGATTATTACGTCACCCCGTGCCTTTTCAATTCCCGCACTGAGTGCCGCGGCTTTTCCATAGTTGCGGGAAAACTGCACGGCACGAACATGCGAAGGGTACTTTTCACTAAGCTCCATGCATGTTTCAAAGGAGTTATCGGTGCTTCCGTCATCGACAAACACCACTTCGTATGCTTCTGTGATGTCCTTCATTACTGAAGCTATCGAACTCATCAGCTCGGGTAAGCTTTCTCTTTCGTTAAACAATGGCACTACTACCGAGATTTTCATTGTAATGTTCCGTCCCCGGTGGTTTTTAGTTTTCTGGTAACAAAAAATAACCCCCCGATCAGACTGGCTGCAATTCCGACCAGGGAAGCCAGGAATTCCATGATAAGAGGTTGTTCGGGTGAGTCGGGACTGAAACCCGCCAAGATGAACAGGCTGCCCCCAATACTTTCCTTTATGCCGAAAGGTAACGGTACAAGCATCAGGACCGCCAAAAAGGGGACGAATATGAAGAAGTACTGAAAATTGGCGGCGGTCAGCAAACCCAACGATGCCGCACAAAGAATATGCACCCCGATACGCATCAGTTGAATAAGGGCCGACAGGGTTGCGACAGGCAAAAGGAGATGACGGTCGTGGACCTCCAGGATTACCTCTTTTATTATGCCCCGTATCCGCTCTTTTGCCGGAATGGGAAACATGTCAAGAATGTGAAAGAACAGACGCTGAAGTCGTTGGGAGACGATAAACGCGCAGATAAAGGAAAAACCGACGAAGGCGATCACCAGTGCAACGAACGCGGTCCAAAGTCTGGACTCATTTATCAGCCCCTTACTCAATAGAATAATACTCCCAAAGATCGCAAAACCCATCATTGCCCACAGTCCCGCAAATCTATCCAGAAATGTTGCCGCGAGGCCGCCTTTGATATTGCCGCTGTTGGATTTAATCAATGCGACTTTCACCGCATCTCCGGCCACCATGCCGAACATGAAGTTGTTGAAAAACATTCCGATATAATTGAGAACAAAGGCGCGGCCGTAGGATATTTTAATCCCCTTGTTGGCAAGAAGAATTCTCCATTGCTGTACTCCGAGAACTCCACTGAAAAAGAAGAGACCTAAAGCGGCAAAAAGCCACATGAAATCGGCCTTGGCAACCGTGGAGACTATGTGCTGCCATCCAAGACGATGAATTATAAAAGCGATTATGGATACGGTAATCGCCGCCTTCAGGATAGTGATACCTATTTTTTTCGACATACGTCCTCCAGCCATCGTTCCACTTTTGTAGCACTGTTGTCCCAACTGAAAGACAGTGCC
>CAZPHU010000103.1:0-12452 GCA_964586285.1 uncultured Fibrobacterota bacterium
GCGTCGCCCTCACCGCCAAGCCGCTGCATTATCTGATCACTAAGCGCATCCGGAAAAATGAACGCGATTTTGGATTCGCTCAACTCCGGTATGGTCATTCCTTCCATGACCATATCGGCGTTTTCCAGGGCAAACGGGGGGTTTTGAAAATCAAATTCCCGCACATCGATTGCTTCGATAGAGAAGGTTTCTCCAAATCGTTGTCCAAGATCCGTTGTCAGGGAACCCAGGATCTGGCTAAGCAGCTCACTTAGCGCGTCCTTATGATCCTCTGTATACTCGGCCGTTCCCTCCCCCATCAACATAAGGTCGGCAAGCCGCGCGGTATCGGCTGTACTTATCAGCAAATACATCGGCCCGTCAAAGCCGGTTTCAAAAGGGATAGTGCAGATAAGAAGAGACTGATCGAGGTTTTGCTCCAGTTTTTCCTTATCGAGCGCTTCGCCCTCTGTATCATCGAAAGTTACTTCACGGTTAAGAACCGTTGACATAACGGAGGTCGACTGGTCGTTAAACTGCTCTATGAAACTCCGAAGAGAGTTGTAATCTTTTCCTCCGGAACCTCCGTCGTCGCCCCCGCCCCCGCCTCCATCGTTTTGCGAGTTAAGGAGAGCGTCTATCTGATCTTGAGATAATATATCACTCATCGCTGCCCGGAACCTCCTTCTCAAGTATGCGCGTGACTTTCACGGCCTTCTTACGCCCTATCAATCCGCTTTTTCCGGCCATCTTGGTTTTCCCTCCAATCTGAATTATCAGATCGGACTCCTTGGGTTTGTCCAGGCACAATACATCCCCGCGTTGAAGTTGAAGTAAGTCCCGGATAGTCAGTTTCATTCTCCCCACGGCGGTGGAGACCGGAAGCGGAAGGTCTTCGATTTCTTTCTCCAGCATATAGCGCGTCTCTTTTGTAGTCGCGCTCTGTGAAGACATCCACGATTCGCCGGAAAGATTGTTAATCACACTCTCCAGCAGCATATAGGGGAAGCATAAACTCATCAGCCCCGAGGCGTTTTCCATACGCACTTCCAGCGATATGAGGATTACCGTTTCTCCGGGAGGAGCAATCTGTACGAATTGAGGATTTGTTTCGTAGGCGTCAATGTGCGGACTGAAAACGCCTATATGCTCCCATACCTCTTTTAAATCGCTTAAGCTTCTCTCAACAATACGGGTAATAACGTTTTGTTCTATTAAAGTCAATTCGCGATTCTGCTCCGAGGGCCGCCCCTGACCGCCGAAAAGCCGGTCGATTATAAAAAAGACCAGCGAAGGGTTTATCTCTATAATCGCGCTCCCCTCCAATGGGTCCATTTTAAACACATAGATGCAGCTGGGATTTGAAATGGACATCACGAATTCCGAATACGTCAACTGGTCTACACTAACCAGTTCGATCTCCACAAAAGTGCGCAAAAAATTGGTTAATGTGGTGGAGAATTGACGAGCATAGCCCTCGTGAAGGTTCTGAAGGGTACGCATCTGATCCTTTGACACGCGGTCGGGACGTCTGAAATCATACAGCGAAAGTGATGCTTCACCATCCATATCACCGTCAAACCCGCCGTTGTCAACCGAACCGGCACCCATATCATCACCGCCGCCGCCGCCCCCTCCGGAGCTTACCGCGGCTAAAAGGGCATCAACTTCTTCCTGCGAAAGGATGTCACTCACGACAAACCCTACCCTCTATTGAATTATAAAATCGTTTAAAAACACGTCCCTGACTTTTCCTATATCTTCGGGCAAAGTATTATTCACAATACGCCTTAAGTCCCTGCGGATTTCATCTTTTGCGTCGCTTTTTTCCAATTCTTCCAGCGTTATACCCGAGAGTTGATCGATTAAAAGATCCTTTAGCTTCGGATTGCGCCTTGCAAGCTCCTCACCCAGGTTTTTATACTCCTTATCGTCATATTCAAAGCGCACCACAACTTTCAAAAAGCGCAGCCCGTCAGTACCGGCAATATTCACTATCGCTTCAATCGGAGGATCCGATACGGCTCCCAGTGTTTTCAAATCATCACTTTTACTCTTCTCAACCGATTCCGAAGCCACACCATTTACTTGGTCCCGATCGGCTTTGGGTTTTGTTAACTGTATTAACGCAAAGGCGATTATCGAGTTGAGGATAATCACACCAACCAAGATTCCGATGAAAAGAACTTTACTGGACTCCTTGCCGGAGGAAGCCTGAACCGGCGCCTGAGCTTCGGTACGGTTTTTTTCTTTTTCGGCTGCCATATTTTATTACTCCACCATTTACACGGTAATTTCTTTTTTCTCTTCTATGATTTTTCTTTATCCGTATAATCGACATATATTTCGATCCGGCGATTTTTCTTCCTGTTTTCCGCCGACGTATTGGGTACAAGCGGTCTATATTCACCATAACCTACCGCACTCAATCTGGCCGGATCTATGCCCGCATGCGAGTACAAGTACTTGACCACATTCAGTGCCCGTGCAGCCGAAAGCTCCCAGTTACTGGGAAACTCTCTTGTCCGAATCGGAATGTTGTCGGTGTGCCCCTCCACCCGGATCATCTTGCGGGGGATACGGTCGATAATCGCGGCTATTTCACCGAGTATCCTGGCGAATTCAGGCTTGATTTGGGCCTTACCGATATCAAAACCGACCGGATCGGACACCTTGACGGCCAGACCTTTTTCCGTCACTTTAACCTTTATCGCATCGTCAAGATTCTCTTTCTTTATTGCCTCCCGCACACGTAAAGCCGCCTCGATCGCCATTCTCTTATTCTGTTCATCCCCGCCCATTCGCGGCACCAGAACGTCCTTGGTGATCAGAATTGTTGGAAAGCTTTCCAGAACTCCGCTGAATGCGTTTTGAAAAGAGGATGCGGCAACCATAAACTTGTTGGGATCGATCGTTGACATGGCAAGAAGCATCACGAAGAAACAAAGAAGCAGAGTGCACATGTCACCCCAGGTGGTCATGTACTCGGGTGCACCTTTTTTCTCATCCTTTTTCTTTTTCTGCCTCGGCATTTTACCGATTCCCCTCAGCGCTCTTTCATAGCCGCGGCCCGCAGCCCCGGCTCGATAAAGGCGGTCAATTTCTGCTCGACAATACGCGGATTATCCCCCGACTGCAACGACATAATCCCCTCAAGCATAAGCTCCTTGACCATTATCTCCTGGGCGGAATAGCCCTTTAGTTTCTCGTTGATCGGAAGACAGATCGCGTTGGCGATGATGGAGCCGTAGAGTGTGGTAATAAGCGCAACGGCCATGTTGGGCCCGATACTCTCGATATCATTCATATTACCCAACATCAGCACCAGACCGATCAGCGTTCCGATCATCCCAAAAGCAGGCGAAAGAGTGGCGGCGAAATCAAATATTTTTCCGCCGTTTTCGTGCCGCGTCTCGATGAATGTAATTTCGGTGCTTAGAATATCTTTTATCAGCTCCGGCTCGGTACCGTCAACCGCCAGCTGGATGCCCTTTCTCAGAAACTCGTCCTCGATCTCGGAGGCTCTGGCCTCCAGGGCCAAAATCCCCTCGCGCCTGGCCTGCTCGGCAAACTCAACCAGTTGTTTGATCGTACTTGCAGGTGTGGCGGGTTTGGTGAAAAACGCGTTTTTGGCGACTCCCACCGCCGCCAGGACCCGTCCGAGCGGAAACGCAGTGAAGAGACTGGCGATTGTCCCGCCCACAACAATCAGTATGGATGGAATATCGATAAACGCGCCAAGACGCGATATTCCCATACCGCTGATTATCAGGACAAATGCTCCTATCATTCCAATAAGAGTTGCTATATCCATCAGCTCTCTCTTCTCCCCAAAACCCTCTCAGCTAACCGATCATGCTCCTGATTGAACATCATCGCCTCCACTATTCTTTTCCACACGTATCGTCTTATTACATAATTGCTTGTAGCGCACCGTCTTACGTACGACATCCTCGATACTGTTCTTGACCACCAGCTTCTTGCCGCCCACAAGGGCTATAACCGTATCCGGCGTCGCTTCGATGGTTTCTATCAAATCGGAATTCAGTACAAAAGGGGTCCCGTTAAGCCTCTGAAGGGCAATCATAATAACCTCATACACTCACGCGTTGGATTTGGTAGAATTCGCGTGAGATCGGTCGGACATACAACATAAACTGAACGATTCTCTCGCGGCGATTTGCTCAGAACCGCTCAGTTTATGTTTAAAAAAATCAATCAATAAGCAAACACATCCTTGTATTCCCATCCACGTCTTCACTGTATCATGATGGTTTTATTCGGTCAATGATTTTTCTGAATAAAGGGACGCTACATTTTAAAAAAGGTACCGTCCCTCAAAAACTACCTAATCAATTGTACCAGCTCCTGTAAGAGTGAATCACTGGTGGTGATTACCCTTGCGTTTGCCTGGTAACCTCGCTGCGTGGTGATCATGTCGGTAAACTCCGAAGCCAGATCGACGTTACTCATCTCAAGAGCCCCCGGTTTGATCTTCGTAGGAGATCCGACACCGGGGCGTCTGAGTACCGCTTCACCGGAGTTACTCGATACACCGTACATGCTGTCTCCAAGCTTCATCAAACCGGCCGGGTTGTTGAAATCGGCAACATATACGCGTGCTATGGATTTGTTGACTCCATTAGTATAGATGCCGCTGACTTCTCCAAACTCATCTATCGATACTTCATCCAGCTTACCCATCGGGTATCCGTCCTGCTCACGGGCGGCGGTTGTGGATGGGGAGCGAAAGCCGGTTATTCCCTGAAAAGAGCCCGGTGCACCAACATCCAGCTTGATATTGACCTCATTTGACCCATTCATGGGATTGAAGCGAAAGCTTGTGGATGAGTCGTTGAAGATAAATGAGGAGGGTGATCCGTCCTGGCCGAAAGTCAGGCGTCCGGAGTTTCCTCCCAGAATTTCTTCGCCCCCTTCCATGGTAATTTCCCACAACCATTCCCCCGGCGTACCGCTGTGAGTAAAAGTGGTGTTCATGGTGTGAGCATCCCCCGATTCGTCATAAACCACGATCGAGGTTGAATGCACGGCCGTGTCGCGTGCGGTCTGAATTTCGGTGGTGGCCATGTTTGACGTAAAACGTAGCGGCGCGGTATCATCCAGATCGGCATTAGTGGCGGTGATGGAGATATTGCTAAGAGCAAAATCGGTCTCCGGCTGGCCGCGCAGCACAATCGCACCGTCGGGCAGACGATCGTCGGGAGTGCTTCCGGGATTAAGAGAAACCGAGGGATTGTTCTGCGGGGTACCGTCGGTGGTTGGGAGGTTAAACGCCTCCTGAACTGCGTTCAGCAGATCTCCCATGGTCATGCCTGCGGTGTACTCGATCGAACTTTCATTTATCGTATTGCCTCCGACAGCTCCGTTGATATTGATCATATCGCCCTCTTCTCCCGGTCCGGTCGACTCTTCCAGGCCAAGCGGCCTGCCGGAAGCATCAAACACCTCACTGAGCAGATCGTCGGCAACCGCGGCTGCCCGTGTTGCTCCCGCGGAACTATAGATACCATTTCCCCCCGGACCTCCTGCGGCCGATATCTGCGTTCCCCATGAAAACAGATCACTTACATAGCTGTTTGAGCCGGGGCGTGATGAGCGGACGGTCAGGTTGTTGATCTGATCGCCCCCTGCATTCTGGGCATTTATTTCGATACTGCCGTCTGCGCTCATGTTCACTTCGAAATTGGGGTTTATCGAGGTAATCACCGAACGGATGGAGGAAAGCAGACTGTCAAGCGTGGTTGTTTCATCGACAACAAAATCCTCGGTTATTTCGACTCCGCTTGGATCGTTTGGATCCAGAGCCGAAACGGTAATCCTGTCCCCAAGTTTTACCCCCAGATCATTTCCGTTTTCGTCAAACAACGACGTCATACGATCGGTATTCTCCCCCACCGCCAGAAATCTGTTTGTGTGCGCAACCGTACCGAGTCCCTCCGAATCGCTGTCCAGGTTACTGGAGTATGCAACCTTTGAGGTCGCCTTTGCGGGAGCTTTTTCTCCGAAAGGAACACGCACATCCCCCACTTTCGAGCCCGGAGGATAGGCTCCGTCACTGGCGGCCATCATTCCCTGCAAAACGAAACCATTTGTGGGCGATACCAGCCTTCCGGTGGAGTCCATCTGAAGCGCACCGTTTCGGCTGTAACAATTGCCCTCGCCGTTGGAATAAACAAAATACGCCCGTCCCTCCAGAGCCAGGTCTGTGATTTGGCCCGTGGACTGAAGGTTACCCTGGGTCAGTATGGTGTCTATAGAGCCTATGCTCATTCCCAGCCCAACCTGCATGGGATTTGTTCCTCCCGAATTGCCCGGAGGACGGCTGGCCCCTTTAAGTACCTGAGACATGGATTCCTCAAATGTCACCCGACCGGCTTTATAACCGGTGGTGTTTACATTCGAAATATTGTTACCGGTTACATCAAGTGCGACTTGATGGTTTCTGAGGCCGCTGATCCCGCTGTAAAGAGATCTAACCATAATTTACTCCTCGTGTTACCGGCGACTCTCGCAAGGCTTCAACCGCGTCTGTCGGTCGGCGGCTGCATACCTCCGTTTTGCATGTTACAAAACGGGCCTGTATCCTTTTAGCCTGCGATTACCGCACTGTCGATGTTGGTGAACACGTTGTCCTTAACACTTTCCCCATCCATGGCGGTCACAACCGTCCGATTCGGTACGTTTACAATAAACGCCATATCGGACAGCAAAACAAGCGAATCCCGTGAGCCCTTACTCTGTGCTCCCGAAATCGCATCACCCAGCTTTTGCATCATCTCCGGTGTCATGCTTATGTTCCGGCTTTTAAGGCGTGCCTGAGCATGAGCCGAAAAGTTGACTTCCGGGCTTTTTTTCTTGAGCACCTCGGCAAAGCTTATACCGGTGCCCCTATGTGTGTTGATTCGGTTTCGCGCATATGTTGCGCTGTTTTCTATTCCGTGTATCCCATTATTCATAATGCATTATTCCTGCGCCTAAGCGGCAATATCAAATACAGTGGATAAAGGTACTTTCTTTCCATTGACACGCAAATACGTGGTTCCGTCCATGGAACTTACCCCTTCAACATTGCCCTGGTCAAAGAGATACATTCCCGTGTTGGTATTGTCGCCGGCCATTCTCAAGGTGTAAAACCCCGATTCGGCAAACCCTTTTCCGTCGGCGGTTCTGCCGTCCCAGCTCACCCTTGCAACTCCTCCCGCACCCGCAGTCACATCCAGCGTACGCACAACCTGTCCGACACTGTCAACCACCTCCACGCGTGCTCCGGTATTCGTTCCAAGAAACGCATCCATCTCAACCGAGTTGCCCGCCTGCGCATCGTAGCGAACAATCCCATCCTGATACCTGACCGTTTTACCCAGCAGAGATACCGCGGTGGTCGGCCCCAGAGAACCAAAGCCGCCCGATGATGCCCCCGCTTTCGATCCGTTAAACTCCACCTCCCCAACCAGCTCCGGCCTTATCCAGTGAACCCCGCGTGCCTCCCTTCCGACAGGCGGATTCTGAAAAGCCGGTCGATCGATTTGCCTGCCGGCAAGCTCCGGCATCATGCTCCTGATCGTCTGCTCCGTGTATCCCGTGCCGACTTTACCGGCGAACACCAAAACATCCTCCACATAATAGCCCATCAGAAGAGAGCCAAATCCCTTGCGGCTGCCTCCCGGCTCGGTGTATCCTCCGATTACAAACTCCTGACGTTTCAGACACTTTGTCTTTGCCCAGCTTCGGCTTCGTGTCTGTAAATAACGGCTGTCCGCACGCTTTGATATAATCCCCTCCAGCCCAAGCTCACAAGCCTGTTTCAGGACTATATCTCCCTTTCCCTTAATGTGATCGCTGTAATGAATAGCAGTGTCGTCTGCCGAATCGACAACCTTCTTGAGGATTTTCTTACGGTCTTCCAGGGCTGCGCCGGTAAGATCATACCCTTTACAATAGATACAATCAAATGCAAAGTAGCTAAGCGTGCCCGACGCCACTCCTTTCAGCACGTTTTGAAGGGCCTGAAAGTCGGTTGTGCCGTCTTGCTTTAGAATAACGACTTCTCCGTCCAGGATTACATCACTAACCGGCAGCCTGCGTGCATGTTGGGCTATTCCAGCAAAACGGTCGTTCCACAGATGCCCACGCCGTGTCAGAAGTCTCACCTCCTCACCGTTTTTACAACAAAGTATCCGGTAACCGTCATACTTTATCTCATGCAACCACCGGTCGCCTTCAGGAGGTTTGGTCACTGCGGCAGCAAGCTGCGGATATATCTCTTTCGGAAAATCGGCCTTCACCGCTTTGTCAACAGACATGAGAAGCCGCTCTAAATCTTGTGCTTCATTAACGTCCGTCTGATTGTCGGACTGCGAATACCCCTCCTTTGCACTCCAGACTGCCTTGGCCTGATCGGTAATCTGATTCAAATCTCTTTTTGTCACGACACTCAGGGGACTCTCTTTTGTAACATCATAGTCTTCCAGCGACCTTGCCTCATCATCTCTGTGCTTGATAAGAAGCCAGTTATCGGCCTGTTCATTGCGCTTCCCCATGCGGGCCAAAGTCCAGACCCCCCGAAGTTTTCGGCCGTGAAGACGAAATTTGAGTTTTCCGCGCTCATAACCCCGGTGCGGGTCTTCCACAGGCTCCCACCAGCCGTTGTCCCAGACCATAACCGTTCCCCCGCCGTACTCACCTTTGGGAATGATTCCCTCGAATGAACCGTATTCCACGGGATGATCCTCTACATGCACGGCCAGACGTTTTTCCCTGGGATCGTAACAGGGGCCCTTGGGCACGGCCCAGCTTTTAAGCACCCCGTCAAGTTCCAGTCGAAAATCGTAGTGAAGGCGAGTCGCGGCATGTTTCTGGACCACAAACTGCTTACCCGATTCTCTCCCATGTTCATCTCCGGACGGTTCGGGCGTCTTTTCAAAATCCCTCTTTTGCTTATACGCAGTCAATCCCATATGTAAAATCCTCAAAAGTATACCAGGACACTCACCAATCCTCACAAAACCGCATCTGAGCATCCAAACACCGCTCAGGTAAGGTTACACTCAGCCCGCTTTGCGGCTGTTACCCGCACCTACCTTCTCCGGCTGTTTCCCGCGACTCTGAGCTGTCGCCTCCACACTCTGTTTAAGCAGATCCATCATATCGATCACACGCCCCTCAGGCTCGGGAGAAGGCGCAGGTTCGGGAATCTCCTCTCCCTTCCCTTCACGCATTTTCTGTTCGATATAACTCATAAGTTTTTCCCGATACTCATCATGATACTTGTCCGGTTCCCACTCCGAGGACATCGCCTCCACAAGCTTTTCCGCCATATCGATCTCTTTGGAGGACACTTTGTAGTCGTCCATGTTTTCTCCGGGAAGATTATATTCGGCCGGATCCCGAAGCTCCTGTTTGAAACGTATCAGGTCAAGCACCAGAGCGTTTCCTTCGGGAATAAGCGCGGCCAGATGTTCCTTGCTGCGAATTACCACCCGTGCGATTCCGACCTTGTTTGTCCGGCGAAGTGTTTCTCGCAGAAGCACATACCCCTTTTCCCCCTTCTTGCCGGGCACCAGATAGTAAGGTTTATCGAAATAGACATAATTTACTGCATTCTTATCGACAAAGTCCTCTATCTCCACCGTCTGAGTAGCCTCAACCGACGCCCGTTTAAAATCCTCATCGGTAACAACCACGAAATTACCATCATCATACTCGTAGGCCTTGACGATTGTATCCCAGGGCACCTCCTCGCCGGTAACTTCGTTTACACGTTGATAACGCACATGCGCTTTGTTTCTGCTGTCAAGCATGGTAAAGTGCAGATCGGAGCGGTTTTCGGCCGCATATAATCCCACCGGAACATTTACCAGACCAAAGGATATGGCGCCTTTCCAGATAGAACGTGCCATACGTACCTCCTTGCCTTAAGAGAGGGATTTCACCTTGAGAATGAGGCAAGAACTATGCCGGGGGAAAACAATTATCAATCACCAATCAAATACTTAACTGTTTAACGAACTGTCATTTATTTCGAATCGCAACGATAGAGTTCATCGGGCGGCCATAGATATGAAGGTTGGGAAGGCAGGGGGGTATGTTCGGAAATATTTTCCGGGTTTTGGATTGGAATTTGCAGTCTGTTTTTCGTCCGAAGATCATTGGAACAGATCCCAAAAGGAGAGGTATATGGCCGAAGAAGACAAAGGGTTTCCACCACAGCATCAGGAGCATCAACCGGGCCGCAGGCAACAGATGCAGCCCAAGCCGATTACGGACGACAGCAACTATAAGGCGGCGGGAAAGCTCAAGGGAAAGAAGGCGATAATCACCGGCGCCGACAGCGGTATCGGCAGGGCGGTGGCGATCGCCTTTGCAAAGGAGGGGGCAGACGTTACGATCGTTTACCTGGAGGAGCACGAGGATGCGCGAGACACGGCTGAGGCGGTTCAGAACTATGGCGCGAAGGCGCTTCTTATAGCAGGGGACGTCGGCGATCAGCACTTCTGCAAGGAGGCGGTCAGACGGAGTTTAGAGGAGTATGGGGAGCTTGATATACTTGTCAACAACGCCGGTGAGCAGCATGCGTATGAAGATTTTGAGCAGATATCATCCCGGCAGCTGGAGCGGACCTTTAAGACTAATCTTTTTTCGATGTTTTACATGTCTCAGGCGGCACTGCCTCATCTTCGATCCGGCTCGACCATTATCAATACTACTTCCGTAACCGCATATCAGGGGCATCCGCTCCTGTTAGGATATGCCGCGAGCAAAGGGGGTATCACGGCCCTTACCCGCTCGCTTGCTCTTCACCTGGCGGACAGAGGCATACGGGTTAACGGAGTCGCGCCGGGGCCGGTCTGGACACCGCTCATTCCGGCAAGTTTTGAAGAGGAGCACGTTTCGAAATTCGGCACCGGAACTCCTCTGGGCAGAGCCGGACAGCCCTCTGAGATCGCACCAAGCTATGTTTTTCTTGCCTGCGAAGATTCATCATACATAACCGGCCAGGTAATACATCCAAATGGAGGAAGAATTGTGAACACCTAGCTTTGTAAAGCCTTGTCCGGAAAATCTCCAGTGAGTTCAAGTCAAAGATCGGTTCGGTAATCCGGATAATCCGTGCTTTGTACATTACTCATATATAAACAAACCGAGAATAAAGAATTGGGACGGGGATGCGTTTATTGCGTTTGGTGAATCCGGGGGTTTGATCGGAAGATTCTTCACATGGTCAAAACTTCTCTACGCAATGAATGCATCCCGTCCACAATAAGTTTTTACATGGGGAGTAGCCAAGAGTACATCCAGATCAGCTACCCGGGATTATGTACCGCCGGGCATCAAGCTTCATCTGAACGTCAGGCCGTAATTTGCCCAGTCAAATGCCAGAAGAAAACTTCCCTGGATTACAAACCCCACGCCGGTTGCCTGCAAGCTCACCTTATCGGAAAACCTGCTCATCAGGATACCCGAAGTAATGTATACCACATCGAGAAGCCCGTTTATTACCATAGCTTTTCGAAACGAGGAAATTTTTTCATCCCGACTGATATCGCCGCGATTGCGATGCTGCATTGCCAGGGCCGCAATACCGATAGTAGTATTGATACTTCCCCAGAGAATGTTCTGGCTGCCGATGCGCTTAATCCAGGGATCATCGTTGAGTGCCATTGGAATTCCGGCCGCCACCGAGGCTCCACCCCAGCCGATCAATACTCCCATGGCTTTCTCGTAGTGTCCAAACGGATCATACGAAACGCCACCATTTTCACCGGCGACATTCCCGGCACCCACAACAAGCAGCAATACTACCGTATACCAAACTGTTTTCATGTCCATCAACCCCTTAATTTTATCACTGTGTCACTCGGCTATTAACCGGTATATCCCTATAGAAAATAAAATGGACAGATCGGTCATGCTGCTAACTAAGCGCTTTTATTGCAGGCAGCCTTTTTTACCCTTTACTCGTTTCAATGAAATGGATGTCAACCTGCGAATAAACCGTGGTACTCTGTTTCACCCCCGACAACCGTCACTGCCCCTTCGGGAGGATCGATTGTTTTGCGATAGCGGTTGACCTGTATCGGCCTCAATGCCGTTGTTTTAAGGTTAACTTTAGCGATTCTTTTGGGCAAATACACCCCCTCCCAGCCTCCCCCTTGGTAAGGGGGAGGAGCTAACACTAAGATTAACAACGCTTTAAAGCCTTCCCCTTATCCCGCTAAGCAGGGGAAGGTTTGGAAGGGGTGCGTTTCTCAGGAGCAAGCTCAATGCAACGGCATTGCCTACCCGGCCTCCGGCTGACCAGAAAACAATTACTACCTAAAGACGATGAGTGATTTAGCCTCAATGTGTTCGGTTCGCTGAGAATATAAAGTCTTTTTCAGGGGTACAGCCCTGCGACATCTCACCCCATCCCGTCTCGATGTATTTTTTTCATCACAATGGTTACCTGCAAC
>CAZPHU010000104.1:0-12411 GCA_964586285.1 uncultured Fibrobacterota bacterium
GGAGGCGGTGTCAGGCGACGCCGTCAGGGTGAGAGCCGCGCACGCGGCGGCGAGAGGCGTAAGGCGGGGGGTTGTAGGTGGATGGTAGCAGACAGAAGGCAGAGGACGGAAGACGGAAGACAGAAGACGGAAGACGGAAGGTAGAAGACGGAAGGTAGAAGACGGAAGGTAGAAGGCGGAAGGTGGAAGACGGAAGGTGGAAGGTAGAAGGTAGAAGGTGTCCTGACTGCAAGAGAAAATGAAGGAAAGCGTCACAGAGATAACTGAAAAACCGTGCGGCCAAATTGCATTAATTATATACTTCTGATGATTGTAAAAGATCTTGATCAGCGGAAGGGAAATGGATGATAGCTGTCACTGGTATGCACAGGAGCGGAACCAGTTGTGTCACGGGGCTTTTAAACAGGTGTGGCTTTTCACTGGGCACATCCCACCCGCTTTTGAATAACCCCCGCCCCGATAACCAAAAGGGGCATCACGAGAATCTGGGCGTTTTGGCAATAAACGATACGATCTTACACAGGGCCGGCGGCACCTGGTTTAAAATTCCGTCGGTCGAAGCGCTTGAAGATGCCGCGCAAACCCTTATGCCCCATTTCCAATCATTCAATGATGGGTTTGACGGTTCCGTGGTTAAAGACCCCCGTTTGTCCCTTACGATTTCATCCTGGCAAACTCACTGTCCCCGTTTAAAAACGGTGGTATTCTGCGTGCGTAATCCAATCGGCGTAGCACTTTCTTTACAGCGACGAGATGGTTTGTCCATCGAAACAGGTCTAGATTTGTGGTTACAGTATAACATCCGGTTTCTGCGCAATGTGGGTGACCTAAAAGTGATCTATGTCAATTACGACTTGTTTTCGCAAGATTTGCCCCGTTATTTCAGCGAAATCCTGGCGTCCCTTGGTAAAAGCTTTGATTCGACTACCGTCCGGGAAAAAATTGACGGGTTTTACGAGCGCTCCCTAAACCATGATAATGCCGGGCTGGAATTGTTGGACAAATTACCCGCTCAAATTATAAATGTATACAATCTTCTTATCAACAAAGCACAAAACCACCTAAACTTTCCCTATCCCTCAAACTAAGCCCTCCATCTTCCATCTTCCATCTTCCATCTTCCGTCTTCCGTCTTCTACTCTCTACCCTCTATCTTTCTTGTAGTCAGAACCGGTTTGGCATCCGCCTTCTTCTTGGCCAGATATGTGCCGTTTGACCACTCAATCGCAAACAGTTCACAATCCTCGGCGAAATATATACTTTCATCAGAATCCAGAGATGTAAGATAAAACCCGTCGTAATCTAAAGTGATTGACTCGGTTACGGTTTCACCCCTGTACGTAGTGGATACAGTATGTCTTCCGGCAGGCATCAACCCGATTGCCCAGAATTCCACCGGATCGTAATACTCTCTTTCGATCTCTCCCAGATTTATCTCAGCAGACAGAAAGTAATCCCGTCCGTCACTCAACACTACAAGCAGCTTCGTCTCCGTATACCAGTAACCACCGTCACAGATGTCGGTGCTGAACAGAAAAGCGAAATCATCATAGTAGTCCCCGTTAAAATCGGCCCGAACATAGCAGGGAAGGTTGTACGGATCCTCTGATCCGTCTTGGGTATAAAGCGAGTGAGGGTAGCGGCTCAGCTCCGGCGTGAAGTAACCCTGTACATAAGGCTCGATCAAGTACTCCACCTCCCAGGGTATGGACAGATAAGTATCGATATACACATATTCCTTCTCCTCGGCCCCCCACTTGCGACTACCCGTTGGATATTCATATATAACACATCCGGAGAAATAACCCGCCGCAACCACTAAAACCACTGTCATCAAAACCTTTTTCATAAACTGTCCCTCCGATCACAATCTTAACTTTGCGAGACTAATGATATCAACATTAGTGCCATCCCACCAAACAATTGTTATTTATAGAGTTATACAGTTTTTGCCAAAGGGTAGAATCGGGAAATATGTCACCCGAGAGTCAATTGAGGCAAGGGCTTTTTGAGGCTAAGGTCTTTATTTAGAGGAAGTTATAGAAATAGGGAACAATTTCCCGGCCGACAGGACCGAGCCCATGTTGTCAGTCCGGAAAGGTGTTGATGAAAAGATGCAGTTTTGCACGCGATACCGGATTCTTGAACAGCTTCCGAAGGGATCGGTTTCGGATAAGTCGAACTCTTTCCCGCGTCAGCTTCAGTTCCTTTCCGATCTCCTCCAGGGTGTATTGTCGTGAAAAGTTGAGGCCGTAATACATGCGAAGGATACGTTCTTCACGACTGGTTACATTCTGCATGGCACTGTCGATAATGTCTTTAAGCTCGCTTCGCTCATTATCTGACTCCTGATTGGGGTCTTCGCCCAAAACATCCATAATCGTTCTGACACTGTCGTCATCGAAACCGTCCCCTATCGGAGTCTCCAAGGATATACTTCGAAGCTTCTCCATCACCTCAACAATATCTCTTTCCCTCTCCCGAAACTCATCCTCCATGATTGTCTTGTGATAATCACCCGAGTTTCTCTCCAGGGCATGCTTGAATTTGTTGATCAGGGCGATCTTGTTGGGCGGTATACGTACAGTACCGGTCTGTTCGAACAGTGCTTTCTGAATCGATTGTCTGATCCACCACACCGCATAGGAGATAAACTTGACATTCATGTTTATGTCAAAGCGCTTTGCAGCTTTGAGTAGACCCAGATTACCTTCGTTTATAAGCTCAAGATAACTAAGTCCCCGCCCCCGGTAACGTCGAGCGACACTTACAACAAACCTGAGATTACTGGTAATGAGTTTGTCGGCAGCCCCCGGACGGTTATGTTGAACAGCCGTCACCAGTTCACGTTCCTCACTATCCGTCAGGACACGGTATCTATTTATATCCCGAAAATAAAGGGCTTCTGATCTGGTCGACATGGCTTTTTGGCGCCTCGATTGGATTTGGTTAACCGCTTTAATAATCTCGTAAAGCACTCGGCAGACAGGAGACATTATAAAAATGCTTAAATCCCCAGGACCGACGCAAGCATTTCGTGTAAAAGAAAAAAATGAATTGTTACATAAGCAATACAATTTTTATTGGCCGGTCAAATAAATGAATCTTTACGAGAACTGAAAACAATTACTATGCCACTATCGGTTACCGTGTGATGCTTCGAGTCTTCGGAAAGATCGTACCCGATTCTTGCCCCCGGCTCTATTCTCACTCCTCTGTCCACGACTGCACGGCGAATACGTGCGCTTTCCCCGATCTCCACGTCGGGAAAAAGAATCGAATCCTCAACATCCGCAAAGCTGTTTACCCTCACACCACGAGACAACACCGAGCGCATAACCCGTCCCCCGCTTATGATGCATCCCCCGGCCACTATCGAATCGATCGCTTCTCCCCTGCGTCTATCCGTACCTTCACCGGCGAACACAAACTTCACCGGAGCCGTCTGCCCGGGTGCGGTTCTGATCGGCCAATTATCATTATACAGATTTATTTCCGGCAATACATCCCTCAAGGTCATGTTTGCCTGGTAATAGGCGTCGATCGTCCCCACATCCTCCCAGTATACACTCTGCTCCGACGTCTCGCCCGGAATGCTGTTATTGTTAAAATCATACACATACACGGGATAGTCGTTATATATCCTGGGAATCACATCCTTGCCGAAATCGTGTGATGAATCTACTATGGATGCATCACTGTAAAGTTCCTTTATCAAAAAAGAGCGGTTGAAAATGTAGTTTCCCATAGAGACGAAAGCCATTTTCGGGCTGCCGGGAATCGGCTTGGGATTGGAAGGTTTCTCCTCAAAGCCTACCATCCGCCAGTAACGGTCGACCTCTATGATGCCGTACTGGTTGGCCGCCTCTTCTATCGGTTTGGGAATAGCCGAAATCGTGGCGACCGCCCCCACCCTGCGATGAAAATTCAACATCTGGGAGATATCCATCTTATAGATATGATCGGCCCCGAAAACAGCCACATAGTCCGGGTTTTCATCCTCAATCAGATTCAGATTTTGAAAAACCGCGTCGGCCGTGCCCTGATACCAGTTACTTCCGGTCCTCATCTGGGCGGGAACAGGATCTATATACTGCCCAAGCATGCGGTTAAGGGTCCATCCGGTAGTCAGATGTTTGATAAGAGAGTCGGCCTTAAACTGGGTAAGCACCTTTATCTTGAAGATACCCGAATTGATGAAATTATTGAGCACGAAATCTATGATGCGGTATTTGCCGCCGAAATAGACGGCAGGCTTCGCACGCTCCTTTGTCAGCGGGTGAAGACGCGATCCCTGTCCGCCTGCCATAATCATTGCCAGTACGTTAGGATATCCGTATGATGATTTATAGACGGACATAATGATTCCTTCGGTTGCTCGCTGCGGTTTACAGTCCCTTTGTAAAACATGAGTGAGACGTGTTTCCATGCAGCTGTTTTTTTTCCAGACGACCAACTGCAAAAAACAAACCGTTTGATATGACGGAAGTATTTTTGGTAAATGCCCGTCGGATTGTCCCAGCTTCGTTCACGTCATTTAAAAGTCAAATAAACATGAGAAAATGGCCGCACTTTATTGGAGGCTCAAGAGTAAGGGCGTTTTTGAAAAATATTTCCTTTCAATCCGCAGCAAAATCGCCCCAAGAGAAGCTGGGTTTTAATATTTTAAACAATATCGCCTTTTTCATCAGATAACAGTGTATTTTTTCAATATGAAACAAATCCTTGCATTATTGATAATCATTTTTTCCCTCGGTTGCGCACAGGCTCAGGATGAGCTTCCCGAAGTTGCAAAGGGAACTCGTCCGGTTGTGATTATTCCGATCAGGGGTAATGTCGAACCTGCTATGGCCGCCTTTATCTCACGCGCCGTCCGGGATGCCACCTCCGCCTATGAAGATCCGCTTCTTGTCTTTGAGATGGACACTTTCGGCGGGCGGGTAGACGCGGCATTCCAGATTGTGGACACTCTGCTCTTTGCTACCAGGGAGGCACAAACCGTCTCGTTTGTGAAGACAAAGGCAATAAGCGCCGGAGCGTTGATTGCGCTGGCCTCCCAAAAGCTTGTCATGCGGCCCAACACAACCATCGGCGATGCCGCCCCGATATCGGTCGGACAGGAGGGGCCGGAGATGCTGGGAGAGAAATTTCAGTCCCCTCTGAGAGCAAAATTCCGCACCCTAGCCAGACGTAACGGCTATCCCGAAACTCTGGCCGAATCGATGGTGACCTCGGGAATGAAAGTAATGGAAGTCACATTCCCGGATACCGTCATGTATTTGGACTCGGTCGATTTGGCCGATCTAAGCGCCGCTCGTCGTAAACAGATTATCTCCACCAAAACAGTAGTCCCCCAAGGCGAACTGCTCACCATGGATGCCGCGGAGGCAGAAAGACTCGGGTTTGCATCGCTGGTGGTCCCCGATATCGACAGTATGCTCACCGCGATGTCTGTCGGACCTCACCAGGTGATACAAATCGATGAAAGCTGGTCCGAGAACTTCGTGAAGTTCATCGGTACAATCGCCCCTATTCTGATGATGATCGGGTTTGGGGCTCTTTATTCGGAGTTGAGATCACCCGGATTCGGGGTGTTTGGTATCGTGGGGATTGTCTGCCTCTCCCTTGTCTTCGGGGGACAATACCTGGTGGGACTCGCAGATTACACCGAACTGGTTCTGATAGCAATAGGTGTTGTGCTGCTGGGGTTTGAAATTTTCGTTATCCCGGGATTTGGAATAGCCGGTATATTCGGCATAGCTTTTATCATGGCCGGAACCGTCTTGTCTTTTCAGGACTTTGTCATACCCAGGCCTCAAATGCCGTGGCAGCGTGATTTGTTTATCTCCAATATATTGATGGTCTTGGGCAGCCTTTTTGGCTCCATGGTTTTGGCTCTGCTGTTTTTCAAGTATATTGTCCCTCAGATGTCGCGCGTGGTATCGGGGCCTTATTTACAGCATACAATGGCACAGTGCAAAATCGATCCCGAAATACCACTCAAGGTCTTCGTGGGTGATGAAGGAGTCGTAACCAAACCTCTGCGGCCCAGCGGATCGGTACGAATCGGGGATGATGTCTACGATGTGATCACAGATGGAGAATACCTGGATTCGGGGACGCAGGTCAGGGTAATCGAGGCAAGATCGAACCGAATAGTGGTGGAGAAAAAAACCGATGTTTGATCAACTCTGGTTTCCGATAGTGCTGCAGCTTTTGGGAATAGTGGTTATAATAGCCGAATTCATACTGCCTTCGGGGGGCATACTCACCCTGGTGGCCATAGGACTAATCGGTTATTCACTCTACGATGTTTTCGCGGGTATTTCCCCCACGGTCGGTTTCATTTTCGTAGCGGCCGATATAATCATGCTTCCTTTTCTGGTTATACTGGGGTTTAAGATCCTGGCACGATCTCCAGTGGCCCTTCGCTCCGAGCTGAGCAGGAAGCTGGGTGTCTCTTCACAGGACCAAATTGCAATCGAATTAATCGGGAAAACCGGTGTTACGCTTACCGATTTGCGCCCCAGCGGCAAGGCGCTTGTCGATAATAAGCGTCTGGACGTTGTATCATCGGGAGATTATATCCCCCACGATACTCAGATAAAGGTTTATAAAGTTGATGGGAATCGAATAGTTGTAAAAATTTTGGAATAGTGTCACTTATCACCAAACCTGAAAGGCGGCTGACATGCCTGTTAATTTCGCCCTGATCGGCATAGTAATTCTTAGCATTCTCTTTCTTATTTTCTTTTTCTTTGCTCTTTCGGCCTTTTCGCTCTGGTTCCAGTCTCTGGTATCGGGGGCAAAAGTGGGGCTGTTGAATATCATATTCATGCGCTTTCGCAAGGTTCCTCCCAAACTGATCGTAGAGGCCAAGATCATGGCGGTAAAGGCGGGTATCGATATCAGCACCGATGCGCTGGAGAGTCACTATCTGGCCGGTGGTAATGTCATGAGAGTGGTACAGGCTCTTATCGCGGCCGACAAGGCAAACATTCCGCTTCAATTCAACCGCTCTGCCGCGATCGACCTTGCCGGACGTAACGTTTTAGAAGCCGTACAGATGAGCGTAAATCCCCGGGTTATCGAAACCCCTCTGGTGGCGGCGGTGGCCAAGGACGGTATACAGCTTAAGGCGATCTCCAGGGTTACGGTTCGCGCCAATATCGATCGGCTGGTCGGTGGTGCCGGTGAAGAGACTATCCTTGCCCGGGTGGGAGAAGGAATAGTGACCACAATCGGCTCGGCATCGGATCACAAGGAGGTGTTGGAGAATCCGGACACGATCTCCAAGCGGGTGTTGCAGAAAGGCCTGGATTCGGGAACCGCTTTTGAGATCCTGTCGATCGATATCGCCGATGTGGATGTAGGGAAGAATATCGGGGCGGAGCTGGAGACCGATCGAGCGGCGGCTGATATGAAGATCGCCCAGGCTAAGGCCGAGGAGCGAAGGGCAATGGCTATCGCGGCCGAGCAGGAAATGAAGGCCAAGGTTGTAGAGATGCGGGCCAAGGTTGTGGAGGCTGAGGCGGAAGTGCCGCTTGCGATCTCACAGGCATTTAAGGAAGGAAAGCTTGGGGTGATGGATTATTACCGTATGCAAAATGTTCAGGCCGATACACAGATGAGAAACACCATTGGTGAGGGCTCGGAAAGAAAAGATCGTGATAAAAATCACGGAAACGAAAAACAATAACATCGGACAGTGATCATGGATTTTTTCGAATCTCTTGGACCGATAATTTTATTAATTATCTGGTCCATAATCGCCACTCAAGCCCGAAAAAGAAAAAATCGGGAAGAACAGGAGCAGGATCAATCCCAGCCGCAACAACAGCAGCGGCGCCGGCCACGTGACGACCACCGGGGCGGATCGCTTCTGGATACGATACGCAAAAAGATGGAAACGCTTGCCCGTGAGCTTGAGGGTGGTACTTCAGAGAAGCAGCCGCAAGAGAAAAAGGCGGACATTCGACGTCCGCTGGCGACTCACGACCTTTCGGCTGAGAAACCCAAAATCGAGCATAAAATCGAGCCCGAGATCTTTGAACTACCCAAAAGAGGCGCGACCATTTTGCCCGCTGCGCAAAAACCCAGGCAACAGACTGCGGTTACGCGAGGAAAGGCAAGATACATAACCGCGGATGATTTTGAGAAAGACAAACTGCGAAAGGCTGTAATCTGGTCTGAAATCCTTCAGCCGCCGGTTAGCCTCAGACGTCCGTCGTCGATGTAGTTTTTTGGTTAGTTCTGCAGTATTTCGGTTCCATCGGATTACTATAGTTGGGAGCACATTATATGTGCTCCCTTTTTCGATTACAAACTAATGCAGGTGATTGAATTTTTGCGTCTTTCACCGATTCATGTTTGTCCGGTCTTGACCAGTAAATTTTTTCAAGACCCGGCTATACCACGCCTATCCTTTATTGACCGGCCCTCCGGCAACCGTTCTGCTTAGTGCATTTGTTTTGGCGGGTATGTATTATTTGGTGTTCTAAGAGGGAGTATTCATATGCAACCGCAAAAGCGTCTTCTGGTTACAGGAGTGAGCGGATTTTTAGGCTGGAATCTTTGCGCAATCGCAGCAGAATCATATAAGACATTCGGCACCTGTTTTAGGCATGTTGTAAGCCCCGATGAATGCGAGGTTATACAAATCGATCTCACCTCTCATGACCGCGTTGTAGAGATGCTTGATTTAATCAAACCTCACATAATTGTTCACACGGCCGCGCTCTCTCAGCCCAATTACTGCCAGGATCACCCGGCCGAGAGTGAACTGATAAATGTGTCCGTCCCAACTCATCTTGCCCAACTGTGTGCTGAAAAGAAAATTAGATTCGTCTTCACATCCACCGATCTTGTCTTCGATGGAACAGCTGCTCCATACAAGGAATCCGATCCTGTTTGTCCGCTCAGTCTTTATGGAGAGCAGAAAGTCAGAGCGGAGCGCAATATTTTGGCGTCAAATCCCGACGCGTCGGTTTGCCGGATGCCGCTTATGTATGGTGATCCTTCTCCAGTGTCGGGCAGTTTCATTCAGCCTCTGATCTCAAAACTAAAAAACGGGGTAAACCTAAATCTTTTCACCGACGAGTTCCGGACTCCGGTAAGTGCCCGCGATGCCGGTACCGGACTGCTTCTGGCGGCCCGAAAACATAGTGGGATTCTTCATCTGGGAGGTCCTCAGAGGCTTTCCAGATTCGATATGGGAATCAAAATCGCAAAATCCATGGGATTTAGTACCGATCTTATAAAACCGATCAGACAGGAAGACATCCCCATGCCCGCCCCCAGGCCAAAGGATGTGAGTCTTAACAGTTGTACGGCGCAAGGTTTAGGATGGAAAGCCGGCCCCATGACCCAGTCTCTTGAAAAGCTTCGACGGTGCTGAGAACAGGATCTTACCGTCAGTGCCGCAGGGATTTATAGCCCGAAGCCTTTATCGATCTCGATGCTTATTTTTCTTCGTTTTCATCGTTTGAAACCGGGATCTTTTGGGTAATCGCTTCGGCTTTTTTCATCTGAATCTTTGTTTTTATCTGAGCAATCGGCCACATGAAAAGTATCGATACCCCCAGGATAATCAAAAACGCCCCGATCAAAAACAGTATATTTGCAGCGAAATCCGCTCCCCTGGGACTTATCACCGCAACCGATAAATAGTCGATAATGACGCCGACTACAATCATTGCAACGGCCCCGAGCATCAGTTTCCGTATGCGTTGATTTTGCTTCTTCACTCCCGATTCCAGGGCTTTTATCAGTTGGGTATGCATAGACTCTCCAATGTATGAATGTACTCTACATTTGTATTTAGTTGGACGCACCGGGTTCAACTGTCGGATGATTCGACGGTTCGAGGACCGGCTCATCTGTTTAGAGTAACGCTTTTAAGCATAAATTATGCCACGGAATAGTTACAGTTTGGTAACTGAAGGCTAAACGTGACTCAGACGGCAGGGTTTTGCCTGTTTGTAGATAAGGAAAATGCCGGCTCTTAAACCGCCGAATAAAAGAGAGCGCAAGGAGCCGATTCGGCTCCTTGCGCTCTTTGGCAGATCGATGGTGTGACATTAACTTAAACCTGAACTGAGCGATTCATTTGCGGTATTAAAACGGAAGCCACGAATCATCAACCTCTTCCAGCCTTCCGCAGGCAATCGGGAGAGTCATGTGCGGCGCAACATCGGGCAGCGACTCTACCGTCTCGGGAAGAGATATGTCCTCCGAAACTCCATGAAGGTACACTACCCTGTTTTCCAGCTGGAGGGAATCTATTCCATATTTTTCGCTTAAGGACGATAGAAGCTCGCTTACTACAACCGTATCGCTGTATGTGATCGTTCCCTGTTCACTTGCGGTCGGATAACTCTGGTCGGTCAATTCCAGCTCAGCCGGGTTTTCATTAAAGGGGACAAGCGTTACACCCGATACAGCCCGTGTTTCGATAAGGTCCACGATCTCATCGCCGTTGACATCCTCATCCATCGTCGCGCATTCGGCCTCCTGTCCATCGGTAAAGCCGTGATAGTGCTGCATATGCATCATCCCCGGCTCAAGCCCCGATGCCACAACCTCTATAAACATCGAATCACCCCTCAGGGTAATCGTGGCGGTCCCGCTTACCGACAAACCACTTACGTCCTCATTGATTGAGGTCAGCTCCGCTCGATAGACCATAGTGGCGGTATCATCCGTCGCGGCCGGCTCCCTGGCTTGCACATCCCCGTCATTACCGTTTGCCTCACTCATCAAGGTGGTGCAAGAGCCTAACAGAAGTGCCGCTAGAGTTAGAGCCGAGAACAGGCCCAAACGGGATTTGTTTTTTGATGATCTATATATTTGTGTTTTTTTCATACTCTCCTCCTGCCGATATGGATAAACGAAAATCGTTGAATCCGAATAATACCTTGAAAGTGCAACAAATATGCCCACAGCAGCGCATTTTTAACGGCACATCATTTTTACGGGAAGTATTTTAGTCTTAACACAAGGAGGGTAGTCATGAAAAAAACAAATGATGAAAGAAAAGACAAGAAGGCAATCGATTCGATTGCTCAGGAGCAGATGCAGGACTATCGCAAGCAAAAAAAGCAGACTCTGATTCTTACGGTCATGCTTCTGAGCGGCGGTTTTCTCGCTGCCGTTACGGCGGTTATGGTAGCAGGCTCACCCGTGGAAGGGCCTCAAACAGGCAGAATGGTATCGATGACCTTAGTTATAGGGCTGATTGGAATATTCTCAGGCTTTTACCTTCTGTACCGATACAAAAAACTCAGAAAAATGGAAGAGCAGGAAAGAAAAACACACTCTTCCTGAACCCTGATAACCGTGTACCTTTGCGTTACTTGATCTGCATATCAGGCTCATTTTAATCAGGTGGTTTTACTCATCTTCAAAAAACTCAATCTTTAAGAGCCTCCATCAGCTCCTTTTCTTCCTTTTCCTTTCTCGCTCGATATGCCCTGAAAGCTTTGCGTACCTTTGCGCGATTGTATGTTGAGATCTTGCCGGAGATATGCTCTTTATAAAGCGACAGTTTTTCATCCCGGAACTCACTATCCTTATAAAGACGCAGTCGTTCTCTCAATTCGGATGAGAAAGGATTCTCAATCCCGTGTTCTGTGGTCAGCATGCCGTCCAGTTCGGCCAGTTTGTGAGGAAGCTCCTCAAGAGACTGTAGCGCATTGTGAGAACTCTCATTCTCTGTTTCGGTATTAACCGAAATTCCAAGGGATCGTTCTCCCAGCAGAAACTGCAACGCGGCTTCATCATTACTGTCGGCGTTTTCGAAATACGAAACGCCTTTTCCACTCTCCATCACTTTCACATGTATATAGGTCATCAGCTTCGCATCATTGTCGGGCAGCTGAGCATCCGCGCAAAGCGCATGTATTTTCATGGCATCGTCGAAATAATCGGTAAACAGATCCTCGGATGACATATTTTCCCCCTTCGGTACGTTATTTGGCGCATAAAGCACTTTTCACAAAATAGTATGTTTTCACACCGATCAGGTTCGATGATAATCGAAAGTGTTGTTAAGCAATTACTGTGCTAAGCGCCCCGCAGCAAGTACATGTTGCAGGTTACACGTTAACAATATTTTTTTGGTTGGCCGGAAACGCACCCCCTCCCAGCCTCCCCCTTGGTAATGGGGAGGAGCTAACACTAAGATTAACAACGTGTTAAAGTCTTCCCCTTACCACGGGCTGACGCTAAATGGAAAATGGGCAAAATCCTAGAAAAAACCTTTTCGTCGCGCCAATATGTTACACGTACACATAAAGGCGAACACTCTTCCACAATTTGCTCTTCGACACAGCCGGATCAGTTTACTTCGCACTTACCCACTATATGATGCGAGTGCTACTCTGGAATATGGTACCACAGCTGTTCCCATTT
>CAZPHU010000105.1:0-12398 GCA_964586285.1 uncultured Fibrobacterota bacterium
AACCTTTGAGTATGTCCTTGGTAAAGCAAGGTATAAAAAGCAGTAAACACAAACCAACGGGGGGTGCCGTATGATCAAGCGAGATGAACTGGTACATTTTCTGGATCAGTTTCTTTGCACTTCGCAAATAAGGGACTCCAGCTGGAACGGTCTTCAGTTCGAGGGAGCTGATGAAATAGAGCGGATCTTGTTTGCGGTGGATGCCGGCATTGAAACCTTTGAAGCGGCCCGAAGAGAAAACGCTCAGATGATAATAGTGCATCACGGTATATTCTGGCGTTCGGTAAATCCTTCTCTGAACAAGTGGAACAAGAAACGCACAGCATTTCTGTACGACTCGGACATTTCGCTTTATGCCTGTCATATTCCTCTGGACCGCCATCCGGAAGTCGGCAACAACGCTCAAATAATAAAGCTGCTTGGGGGAGAAATAAAAGAAGAGTTTGCGTTTATTGACGGTAAGAACATCGGGTATGTAGGAGTGTATCCGCAGCCGATAAAGTTTGAAGAATTTGCGGGCAGGGTCAGAAATAAAATCAATCCGGAAAGTAAAATCCTTCCATTCGGCAAAGATGAAATTTCCACCTTTGCGGTGATAAGCGGGAGTGCCGGTTTCGCCGAATGCGATTCGGCTTTGAATATGGGCGTTGATGTCTTTTTGACCGGTGATACGTCTGAGTTTTACCATTTGGGAAAAGACGCCGGTATGCATCTGGTTTTCGCGGGTCATCATGCAACTGAGCGTCCCGGTATCCGGGCGCTTATGAATACGATTAAATCCAGGTTTGGTATCGAGACTGTTTTCGTAGATATTGATACAACTCTCTAAGGTATGGGGCTTTGAATCGAATCCCTTGAGAATAAATGAAGCGATGATTTTGTCAAATGCATTACAGGATCGGAACCGGTAATTCCAAGAGCCCTGATAGATAATCTTTTGTGAAGTGGTGTTCGCGGGCTCAAAGGATTTTAAATGTGAAATTGTGAATTTCATTCGCGCATAAGATAAGTTGCAACCCATTTCACACGAATGGAATTAACCGGGTTTGGTTACTTCCTTGATAGTTCTGATCCGGCCCAATCCGTTTTTTTTCTTTCCTGACATTATTAAAACGAATCGATAACATGTATTGAATAATAATTACCTAGTTTACCTTCGTTGGATTTTACTGTCTCTTTCACAACGGAGGTTTATGCATGTTTAGACGTAATTTTCTGTCGGTTGCCTTTCTCTTTTGTACGGTTTTAATACAAACGGCTCAGGGGCAAAGTGAACTGTTATTTTCCGAATATATTGAAGGAAGTTCTTATAACAAAGCAATAGAAATATTCAACCCGTCCGGATCCTCTGTCGATCTGGCTGGTTATACAGTCAGCATTTATTACAACGGAAATACATCACCATCAAGCGTTATAGAGCTTGATGGAAATATTGGTGCCGAAAATGTTTTTGTAGTCTGTCACTCAAGTGCAGACGATGCTGTACAGGGCCTGGCGCAGTTGATCACCGGTCGTCTTAATTTCAACGGTGATGATGCGATCGTGCTCTCCAACAACGACCAGGTCGTTGACTGTATAGGTCGGATTGGGGAAGATCCCGGCTCGAGCTGGAGATCGGGTGATGTTTCAACGCAGAATCAAACCATTAGGAGAATGGATGGCGTGACCGTCGGAGATACCGATCCCTGGGATGTATTTGATCCCTCAACGGAGTGGGTCGGATTTGCACAAGACGTTTTCGACGGACTTGGATCCCATTCAGCAGATCCCGGCCAACCGGCGTCTGCGGCAGCATTTTCCATTTTGCATGTAAATGACATGCACGGGAGGCTTACTCCTCATGATTTTGACGTCCCGGAGATGAATGACGAACCTGTTTTCGAGCAGATCGGAGGGGCTGCTTACCTGACAACGAAAATACTAGAGCTTAAAAGAAGCATTCCTAATGCACTGGTTCTGGACGCGGGGGATATATCCGAGGGTAATCCGCTTGGGGATCTGCGCGGCAACGGTGCCATGGTCGATTACATGAATCTGCTTGACGGCAAGCTGAAGGCTCTCGGCGGAAGAGGTATAGATGCCTCCGTTGTGGGCAATCACGACCTGCGTGATCTAGAATACCTCGATAACATGAAAACGGCGACATTCCCGTTTATATCGATAAATGTATGTCATGAAGGAACACAGGAGCCGTATTTCCAACCTTATGTCGTGCTTACGGTGGAGGGGATGAAAATCGGTGTATTTGGATATACAACCGATATAAGTGCCGATCTGGGGCCGACAACGGAACCGGTTGTGGATGTGGTCAAATGCGTGTGGGCCGATTCCGACCCGTCTACAATCGATATTCGGGATATGGTCCGAAAACTTCGTGAAGATGAGGAATGTCAAAGGGTCATAATGCTTGCTCATATCGGGCACGATCGTGTCTGCAGCGGCTGGGATGCGCTTCTGGAGGACGACGGAAGCATACAACCTCCCGAGGTCGTGATTACGGGGCACTGGCACAGTATGACTTCGACCGCCTGGCAGCCGTCCACGCTTAACGGAAAGACTGTCATTGCCGAAGCCGCGTCATACATGCAGTATGTAGGACAGCTTGAGATCGATTCCGCGGGGCGTTATGATAATGCTGTAAAGCATCCCATTCGATGCAGTGATATTGCGCCCGACGTTGATGTGCAGTCACTGATTACCGCTCTGGAAAGCGAGTATCAGGCAACTAATCCTCGATACGGCCTCTACGAGGTGATCGGATATTCGGCGGTCGACCTGAAACTGGATAAGGACAAATGGTGGACTGTTAACGAATTCCCGTGGAATGGTGATAATACCAGCGGTGCCTGGGTGTGTGATGCCATGGTCTGGAAAGCCGATCGGCTTGGTTTCGATTGTGATCTGGCCGTTCAATCGGGAGGAGGGATCAGAAAGGATGTTGCCGCCGGGCCGGTTAGGTATATAGATATTTATGAAACGTATCCGTGGCAGGATGACAACATGGTACTTGTCTCAATGACCGGTCTGCAGATATGGGACTATCTGGAGGACGAAAACTGCGGTGCATCCATATCCGACGGATGGGAAGTGCATGCGAATGACGGCATAATCACCGCAGTTTATTTAAATGATCAACCGCTTGAACTCAACCGTGAGTATACTGTTGCGGTAAGTGAATACATGTACGATCATTACAGAGGGGAATCCTGGCCGGGGGAGCTGATAGAAAAAACCTCGGAATCGATCAGAGACGGTATGGTTGAGTATACTGCGCAGTTTACCGAAGCAAACCCGATGCAGGTTAAGCAGGGGCGTTATGTGCTGGATACCGAGATGGCGGGAATATTCGAGGCTGTGGTTACCATGCTTGACGATAATGAGAGTCATCCCAAGTATGAGTATGCCTATGTTCGTCTTTTGCGTGCATCCGAGGAAACGGTTGCCCGCCGCGGCAGTTATGTCCCTCGATCACTTGTCAACCCCGACGGATCGATCAATCCCGATCACCAGTTAAGCGAATCGATGTGGTATCGCAGTCACCTGGGTTTTGAAGACGGCGCAATCAAACCTGGCGATATCGTGCGAATCCGTGTGGAAGGCGGCTACTATCGCGGCAATCCACAGCTGGTTGATGGATCGGGAATAATCGAGGACGGTTTACCAATCGAAATTATCGGTCACGATCCACAGCTTGCCGCACCCGAATCAAAACCTGACATTGAATCGTTCTGGGATGATTTCCACGAAAACCACTATGTAAGCTTCTATGCGATGAAAACCGGCCCCTCCACAGTCAAGGACAATAAGGGGCGTGAAATCAAGGTATATCAGGAGGGGGCATATCACTCCGAAGAACTTCCCGGAAATATCGGCGATATTTTAGTGCTTTGCGGAGCACAGGTCGGCTACTATGAAAACCGCAGATTCTGCTGCGGTAAAGTTACCGTCGCGGACGATGTAATCGGCTGGCCTCCCGTTTCCCGGATTGACTCGATAAGCGGCTCAAGCAAAGATGCAAATATCACTCTGCATGCATCAGCATTCGATGTAAACGATGATTTGTCGTATACGTCGATTTTGGCTGCCGAAGACGCTCAGGTGGTATCGGGAAACCCAGAATCAAACTATGGAGAATCAAAAAATTTCTATATCCAGAAATCAGGCGGATCGTACGGCGAAGAGAACGGATTCATTCAATTCGATATGTCTTCACTGCCCGAAGGCCAAAAGATTACGGGAGTAAAGGTAAGGCTCTACGCCTGGCGCACCATGGGAGACCCGATTCATATAGCCTGCTTTGGGGTAAATGATGATAACTGGAGCGAATCATCGATTACATGGAGCAACAAACCTGCTTTGTCCACGGGATGTGACACCGTCATGATCTCTTCCGCCCAAGCCTGGTATGAATGGGATATTACCGATTTTGCAAAGAGTCAATACAGTGGTGATAAGAAAGTCTCGCTGGCACTGGTTGCAATGGACGACGGCGGCACTGTTGCTCTAAATCCAAGCGAATTCGATGAAGGTGCGATGGGACCTTTCCTTGAAGTCACCTGCGATTCGCAAGAGGGGCAACAGGGAGTTACCGCAATGGAGTTTTTCTACCGCTATTCGCCCGATAATATAAACTGGACATCATGGCAGTCGGCGGGTACCGACAGCGACTCGGCCTGGGAGCTGCCGTTTGTGTGTGTTGACGGAAACGGGTACTATGAGTTTTACAGTATAGCAACCGACAACGACGGAAACTTAGAAGATGCACCTCGCAGAGCCGATGTCGAATGGGAGTTTACCGAGGTTATCGAACCGGCACAAGCCGGCATAGTTGTAAACGGTATGGATGCGGACCTGACGGTCGATTTCGGTTCACCGGTCAATATCAAGGCGGCCGTTGAGCCAAACGACTGGGCCTCAAAGGATTGCGAACTGTGGCTGTTTGCCGATTGTCCCAACGGAAGCCGTCTGTCATACTCAAAAAGCGGTTGGGTCTCTGATGAGAAGCCGTTTGAAACCGGTGCGCTTGCACCGGCGTCATGGACTGTCTATGATGCGGCGGGGCTTCAGCAGGGTTTATACCGGTTGATCCTCATCATTGACTGTAATCCAAATGGTGTTGTCGACGGAGTGCAGGCGCAAACTGTGAGACAAATAAGCGTATTTAGTGCTCCGGTGGTTCAGATCACCGCCGACGGTGAAACGGGTATGCTTGAAGTGACCGAAGATGAGTTTTTCGATGTAGCCGTTTCGCTTGCACCAAACAGCTGGAACGCGAATCCTGGAGAATGGTGGGTCTATTGCGATGCACCTGATGGTACCCGATATTACTACCATAATCAACGCTGGCGGCCCGGTTATGCCGAACCTGCTTTGGTAGAACCGTTCCGTTCTCTGACCGGTAAGGTTTTTGGCGGCAAACTGCCGATCGGGGAGGCTGTGTTTTACTTTGCCGTAGACGACAGCGTCAATGGTATCAATGAAGGAACTTATGTTGATTCCGTTAAGGTAATAATCACCAAAGGATGTCCGGGGGGGGATGCTGATAATGATGGAATCTGCGATGATGTAGACAATTGTCCAAACACCCCAAATCCCGACCAAACCGACAGTGATGGTGATGGAATCGGAGATGCCTGTGAGTACAGTCAATTAGCTGTTGATCCGTCCTCGCATGATTTCGGCGAGGTGGAAGCAGGTAAATCGCAAAATGTAATAATCACGATTGGAAGTCAGGGGAGCGATCCGCTTGTCGTAAATGATATTGTTTTAAAGCCGGGCAGCAGTGAGCAATTTTTAATTGCAGGTGAAAATTCTTTTCCGATGACTCTAAACCCGGGCGAGACCGCAACAATAGAGATTGTATACGCACCGACTGCGGCGGGAGAAGCTGCCGGAGTTGTCGTAATTAACAGCAACGACACAAATTCTCCTTCGGTTGAGCTAATTCTGCGGGGTAGCGCTAAAGAAGTTCCTCCCACACCCTCTGAGCAGATAGAAGAGATTATTACTTTCTTTGATGATTGTATTGAGGCCGGTACAATTAGAGGACGCGGCTCTTTCCGGTTGGCTTACTTAAGAGAACGGGCATATCGCCGCCGGCTGGTGACTATACAAAGGCTGATCGAGTCTGACAGATCGCGGGCCGCCTCCGCACTGCTGATTTTGGCATACCAAAAAGCAGACGGAAACCGTCGTCCAAAGGACTCTGTCGTCGGGGAGGCGACTCCCCATTTGTGCGAGAAATTAGTTAACTTGTATCAGGCGTTTCATTAAAATACGCATATGAGGCAGTTCCGGGTTATAAACCGGAACTGCCTTTTCCATTACTTTTATTCACAGGCCAACCTTTTTTGACTCACCATGGCGCGCGCGCGGGGCGTGTCGCCATCTCCTGCTGAGATAAAATTTTTGATGGTCTCGGGTATAAAGTGCTGCTCTTTGCTTTTTCCGAAAGTACCGTAAAAAGAACGCCGTTTTCCGGCGCTACGAAGAGACGGTTGCTGTCCCGAGCAGCTATGGCTTTGCGATTGCCGCCGTTAAAGATCAGTGTAACCACCCGTATCGCTCGGAACCGATTACAAACTGTATCGAAGCCGTCCCGGTTTGCTGACCGGCCCTTGTTTCTAACCGGACGTTGATGCTCAATCCGGTCCGCTGTTTTCCAGGCAAGGAATTTGATATCCCATAACAAATTCGTGCATGGGGATAACTGTAAACAAAGTATTTTGATATGCATTCCCGTAAACCACAAAAAGGAACCTCTTATGAACCCAGATCAAAAAAACAACAATGATATCAGCATCATCGACCTTACACCCGAAAACATTGCGGACTATGGAGTGTGCGGCTATAAGGATGTGGAGAAACATTTGGAGTTGAGAAGAAAAATCCAATGGTTTAAGGAGTATTACCCAAAAGGATTGAGAATAAAAGCCCTGATATCCAAATCCGGCGGTTACCAGGGTATGCTTGAATATATTCCCGGCAAATACGCTCACAGACCGGTGGATGCGGAGGGCTATATGTTCATTCACTGCATCTTTGTCGGATTTAAAAAGGAATTCAAGGGCAAGGGTTATGCATCACTGCTGATAGATGAGTGCATAGAAGAATCAAAAAAGGAAAAGATGCTCGGCGTAGCGGTTGTTACCAGAAAAGGATCGTTTATGGCCGGGAAGGACTTCTTCTTAAAAAAGCATTTTAGGCTTGTGGATAAAGCAAAGCCCGATTTCGAATTACTTTCACTGAAATTTGATGAGAATGCGAAAGATCCTGCGTTTAAGAAGATGTCCGCCCAAAAGTATTCTGAGGGTTTAACTATTATCAGGTCGCCACAGTGCCCGTATTCGGTTAAAAATGTCGACGCAATAATCGAAACCGCAAAGGAACTTAACCTTCAGCCCTCCCTTGTTGAGCTGACCGATTCGGAGTCGGCCCAAAACAGCCCATGTCCGTTCGGAACCTTCTGTATCGTATACAATGGAGAGGTTGTCACTCATCATCCAATCAGCAATACAAGGTTCAGCAATATAATGAAAAGTAAGAAGTAAGGGGATTTGGGAGTCGTTAACTTTGTGCCGATCGCGTATAGTTAATGAAATCAACCTGAAGGATCGCTGAAAAAAGAATCAACTGCACCGCAATGTCCGACGTTCTGATTTGTTGTTTTACCCAAGTTATTGTTTTTGATTATGCTCCAATCCATTCACTGAAATTATGGTGAGGGACGGGCGTTCTACCCAAAAAAACAGTTGATAATCCTGCGATACTGCTGGAGTTTGCCTCGGCGCAAACCGGATTCGTATTTTACGATACAATTATTACAGGCGGATAATCGGGAATAGCTTTTCTCACCTGTTTTTCGGTCCCGATGGAACAGTTCACCCAATTCTTGCCCGATAAAAGGTAATTGCATCATGCAGCTGCCCGAGACAAAGGAAACAAAATCATGAATAAAAGACACGCGAAAACTGCACCTTTACTGTCCATATTTTTATCCATTTCGATTTGTACGGTGTTTCTCGTTTTCTGTACAGCACCAATCGAACCTTTCATTTCAGCTCCGAGTATATCATATCCGGACTCTGCCCGTGCATATATTGGAGAGCCGATCGAGATTCGAAACGAGCAAGAGGGGGATGTAAAAATCAACACGTTTGATATTTTCCCCGAATTGCCCAAGGGGCTGAATCTGGACCTGCGAACCGGTTCGATCCGTGGAACTCCCGAGGAGCCTTCCGCCTGGCGCACTTACACTATTCGTGCGATTAACGACTTTGGAACCGCTATCGATTCAGTCAAACTGGGCGTTTCACCCACAGCTCCTTCCCGGATTAATCTGATCCCGCTGGAGGGAGGAATGGTGGAACTGGTATGGGAGAAAATTCCCGGAGTAGACTCATATATGGTATACAGGTGTCTGGAACCCGATACCGCCTTCATGCAAATAGCCTCGCCGACCGATACCGTGTTTGTCGATACGGTCGGCAGTGACGGATCCTATCTTTATGCGATAAGGGCTTTCAGCAAAGATGCACCTGTATCCAAAATGACCGTCGGCCAACCGATCAATCTTTCAGTTACCGGAATTTCGCCTCGGCTAAGCCCGATCGAGAAGCAGAGCATCAATGAGGGAGAGTCGTTTGAATCGATCAATCTGCTTGATCATGTTGAAGATCCCGATACCCCGGATAGTCTTTTAGTATGGGATGTTGAAGCTGACTGGCTGATCACTGAGATCTCCGATCAAGCCGTCTTAACGGTGGCACCGCCTGATTCCGAATGGAATGGTACCGAAATCATCAACATTACCGTAAGAGATGCCGACAACTTGCAATCCGAAGTTCAGGCGGAATTTACGGTTATTCCGGTCAACGATGCACCGTATATTTCGGCGCCCGAAGCTGTTTCGCTGAGCGAATCTCTTTCGGTGGTCAAATTGTATCTGCCTGATCTGGTGCATGATGCCGAATCTCCCGACAGTCTGAAAATCACTTTCGAGGCGGGTGAACATCTGGTGGTAGAACGCAAGGAAGATACGCTTCTGATTTCCGCGGCCGATACAGCATGGCAGGGCAGCGATTCGCTTATTATTAGGGTGGAAGATCCACAGGGGAAGAAGGCTGCCGCCGGGGTGAGGGTAAATATCATGTTCGAAAACGAACCGCCTGTCATCTCGGCTCCGGATACGATTGTAATACTTGAAGATGAGCAGTTTGCTCGGATAGATCTGGATTCGCTGGTTGAAGATAACGACCATTCAGATGAGAGCATCAGATGGTCGGTTACGGAAGGTGATGAGATACTCGCCTCTATCTCCGAGGATCGAATGTTGGGGTTTGAGATTCCGGATACGAATTGGTTTGGAGAAGATTCCATACTGCTGGAGGCGACCGATCCTCTGGGGCTGAGTGCGCAGCACTGGCTGTTGCTTAAGGTGGTGGCCGTCAATGATACACCGACAATCTCCCCAAAGCCTTTCGAGCAGGCGGTGCAGAACAAGTTATACGAATACGAATTCACGCTTATCGATCCTGATAATGAGGTTAGCTGCGAGCTTTTGAAGGCGCCTGATGGGATGGTTTTGGACGCCGAGAACTCTCTGATTCGGTGGACACCCGGTAAAAACGAGGTGGCGCAGTCTCCTCATGAGGTAAGTCTGCAGATCAGCGAGATCGGCGATGATGGTCTCAAAGTACAAATCGACTGGACCATAACGGTGCAAGACAGCAATACCGATCCCGCGGCTCATGACGACACCGTAAGCGTTGCAGAGGACAGTTTGGTGCAGATTATGGTTTTGGAAAACGATACCGATGCCGACGGGGATACATTGATCATTCACGAAATAACACAAAAGCCCGAAAACGGTACCGCTAAAATAATTGAAGATGCAACCATAATCAGCTATGAGCCCAATGACAACTATCATGGCGAAGATGTTTTACAGTATTCTGTTTACGACAATCATGGCGGAACAGCATTTGCGACCGTTCGCATAACGGTAGAGAGTGTTTCAGATACACCGGTCGGTTTAACCGATGTTTATACGATGTTGGAGGACAGCACGCTTAATGTTAGTGCGGAAAGAGGAGTCCTGGCTAACGACACGGATTCAGACGGCCACGCTCTGAGTGCCGTGTTGGAGCAAACGGTAGAAACGGGAGAGCTTAGCCTCAATTCGGACGGTTCGTTTGTTTTCTCTCCACAACCCAATCAAAACGGCAGTTTTTCGTTTACTTATCGGGCCGAGGACCCGACCGGGCTTTTGTCCGAGCCTGTTAATGTAACGATAACGATCACGCCCACGCGGGACGCGCCCCATATAGATGAGATCGGTGACAAGTCTGTGAAGGAAGGTGAGGAGCTTCGATTCACGGTTACCGTAAACGATCCCGACGGAGATACGCCCAGTCTAGTGGCCGAAGGGGTACCGTCATGGGCCCAGTTCCAGGACGGGGTTTTCAGTGGTGTACCCGGAACCGATGATCAGGGAATCTATACGGTGCGTTTTATTGCCTTCGATGAAAGCGGTTTGAGTCACGAACGTGAAATTGAGATAAACGTAGAGGATGTCAACCTCGCCCCGACGATTACTCTGGAAGGTCCGGTCAAGGGCAGAATATACGCATCGGATGCATCGATTACACTTACCGCTGATGCGGCGGATCCCGACGGATCGGTGAGCGCAGTGTTTTTCTATGACGGCGATACGGAAGTCGGGCGAAAGTTTTCGCCTCCCTACACCTTTTCCACTAACAGTCTTGGAGTGGGTGAGCACAGGTTTTACGCTGTTGTAGAGGATGATCGAGGCGAAAGAGCAGTCAGCGATACCATCGATATAATCGGAGGAGAATGGGAGTATAAGGAGATTTCTGAATCTTTCGCTTCGGGATTTGATTACTCTTATGATTCCAAAGGAGACATCTACAGGGTGGTCAATTATTCCGGTTACAGTTCACCTTACGTCAGGGTAGAAGTATACGACCAGGGACTCAACACCTTTTCTCCTTATCCGGGCGATGGGATTGTCCACAGCTTCGACACTGGTTCGACGCCGATCACGGCCGAAATAGCCTTTCAGCCTGGAACGGACATCGCGCATGTCAGTGTCGCCTACGATTCGGGAGACACCTATATCCGAGTTTATAAATTGGAGGATAATAACTGGACACAGATCGGAGACGCCTACAATTATTCTGCTGAGGAACCTATCGGCCTTGCCGATCTGGAGACGGCAGTGCATACTGATGGAAGCGTTGCTCTTATGTATGGCCACTTATATGGGTTTCGAGGACGTAACAGCTTTTACGGCAAACTGTTTACTATATCACCTTCGGGTGAGTGGAATGAGGTTCAAAGACCTCTATCCGAACATTACCCTGTTGAATACGTACAGAGCGCGGATAACATATTCCTCATCTCAAAAGAGGACAACTTATATAATGGGCAAGGATATGTACATCGTCTATCCGGACATTCTACTTTTGAACCTCTTGGACAGACGGGGTTGTTTTCCGAGGGATTCAACGGTCTGGGTACGGTTACATCTACAAGTAGCGGCCAAATTTTAATCGGCACCCAAGGCGATTTTTATGAATCCGGCTCTCTCAGTATTTCCAAGTTTGATAATTCATGGGAATTTTTCAAGGTTGATTCCCTCGATGATTCTCTTGGGAGACATCCTCGAAGTATCCTGCCTGCCATGATGGGTGATAAGTTGATAGCAGGTCAGATATATTACTGGAGTGGGTATCATCTGCATTTCACCATTTTCGAAGGAAACGAATGTATACCTTTTCCGTATAGAGATTCTTTCGTCCCTGAGTTCTCGGCCATGAATATTTATGACGAGCAGTTGCACACGGTCTTCGGTGATGAAGTTAGTGCAGGGCCGATAATGTTTATCGTGGAAAGTGACCGGTCTCGGCTGAATTCACCAATGAAAACGCACATATTCAGGCTTAACCTGGGGATGTAAACGAGCCGGGAGTTATCCGGGACCCAATATATGAAAAGTGGTCTCTCGGTCACTCGGTCACTGTTTTGGCCGAATTACTGGTTGATTCGGCCTCTCCGCCGTCCGGTTGGGCTCGGAAAACCAGTGATTCATTCAAATCGCCTTCCGTTTTGGCTTCGCTACCGAGTGATTCGGTCTCTCCGTCTCTGTTTTGGCCGAAATACTGGTTGATTCGGTCTCTCCAGCTTCGGTTTGACCAAGATTCTAAGTGATTTGGCCTCTCCGTCACCCGGTTTGGCCTTTTTTCCGAGTAATTCGGTCTCTCCGTCTCTGTTTTGGCCCAATTACCGAGTGATTCGGTCTCTCCGGCTGAAGTTTTGGCCCGGTCACCGTTTTTCCCGCCCCAAACGGGGCCGTTTTGGCCTGGTCACCGTTTTTC
>CAZPHU010000106.1:0-12355 GCA_964586285.1 uncultured Fibrobacterota bacterium
TTCAAAAGACATTCCGTTGAGTGGCTGGAATGCTCCGCCGTTTTTTATCATTATTCTAAACTGAGTATTCAGCCCATCTCTCACGTCAATATTATTCCATTTAAAAGAAATCTCTGGGGTTGTGGATTGGTTGTAGTCTACCGCGATCGGCTGTATAATTTCCGGTTTTACCGGTGGCCCGTCGGGGTAAAGCCAAAACGTGTCACCTCCCATAATTCCGTCGTTGTCTTTGCAGAATACAGCCAGCTGCATTGCTTCATTAACCGAACCCTCTGAAACAAAAAAGTCGTCGTATACGCCCGGGGTGGTAGTGTACCCATCGATATTCATCGTATCCAATCCATCACCCGCGATAAAATCCCAGTAATATTTTGTAATAATGCCGTTCGTATCGGTACTGTTTACCGGAATGTCGATTCTGCCACCTATCGCAGGTGTCGGTACAAACAACGTGTTCCCATCGATCCATATTCGCGGTGCACCCATCTGCACAAGCACAGGAAATGTCCTGGTGCTTCGTATGCCGTCATCATCAATCGCGGTTACCTCCACATCATAGGTCTTGTCTTCTGCTATCTGGAAATCGTGTTTTAAGGTCGAGTCTGCGGGTTATCCTTCAAAAGCAAAGTATCCCGTTCCTCATTATAGCCCCAATATACGAGCAGGCTGTCAACAGTCCCATTTGTATCGCGCACGGCGAATCGGTACTCATTGGTATCAACTACCCACACCGTATCCGGTGCGATACTGTCGATTACCGGGACTCCCGCTTTTACCGTTATACTCACTATGGAGTCTTTCACCAACCCGTCATTGTCCTTTACCCTTACAACGATTTCGGCCTGTCCCGTTTCTTCACGAGCGAATCGGTGCATACACACCAAGCTGTCGTCCGAGGCTTTCTCCCGCACCTCAAAAACAGTGTCTCCATCCCAGGACACAAGTATACTGTCTATATAATCATTTGAGTCGGCCCCTGCGAATGTGAATTCACGATTATCAGATATGTAAACCTCCTCAAGCGCTGTATTCACCGAAATCTTCGTCACCCGCGGCATTCCCACTTTGACTATGACCGTATCGCTAAGCGTGTCCGACGAAAACCCCAGGTTGTCCTCCACATAGAGACGCAACGGTTTGGCACCCGGCGACGGATAAGCGTGTTTAAACAGTCCGTCGTCCCCGACATCGAAGTCACCGTCCTCGTTCCAATCTATACCATATTTAGTTATTCGGCCGTTGGGGTCACTCCCACTTAAGGTATATGTCACTGTATCATTAATCCAGACGGGGGTATCGAATACAGTGGAGAAAACCTGTGGAAATCCAGGATCTATATAAATCGAATCCGTCTTTTCTTCACTTCTTTGACCGAAAGTATCACTACACGCAACATGCAATATCACCAGCCCGGTGTCGTCAAAAGTCCAGCTTATATGGTTTGTATCAGTAACCGTATCGGACATCGTCTCGCCCAAACGCCACAGATATTGGATTACCTTACCGCCGGTATGTGAGGTCGCCGTGTGCATTATCAGATCTACCACTTGGTCTATGTATACGATTTCGGGCTTTTCTATACCCGTCACCACCGGAGCACTGGAAGTAATGTGAAAATTGGCCGACAGTGTGTCGGAAAAATAGCCGTCATTGTCGATCGCCCAAAAACTGAGGTTGTAATCCTTGGGTACCGGAAAACTCAGATCCCAAATGGTATCCGCGGGGTTCAGAGTATCGATTGAATTTTCTATCTTTCGGAATATTTTGGAAACAAAGCCGCCGGGATTCATATCATAAACGCTTACCGTACAAAGAATAGACGTATTGATATCGGTAGAAAACAAGGTATCGTCCATGGCTATCCGGGGCGGATGTGCAAGGAATGATAAATCGCGAGCTGCGGTCTCGGTGGTATCGTTGCCGTTTACAATCGCATATACTTCGATTCTGACGGTAGATTCCTTATCGTACAAGATATGGATTGAATCCTCGGCGATTTGGTTTACCTCTACATCCTCAGGAATGATATTCCAGATGTATCGGACCGAATCGGGCTCTTGCTCTTTGCTGTTTACCAGTCGCGCTTTGGCGCCGGTGGAATGCTTTATCCATCCAGGCCCCGAGGCCTTTAGATCCAACAGGTACTCATCATCAGTCGCCTTAATAATGAGTGAATCCGTCCCGCCGCAATGACCGAACTTATCGATGCCCCAAACAACCAACGTATCCACGAGGACACTATCATATGTGATCTTTAGCGACTCAACCTCTGTCGTACAGACCTCGGTGACTCCAGAGTGCCATATCCAATGAATTGTTTTGCCGCTTGTGTCGGGTGCATGGACGTATTGGGAGATACCTGTGGGAACTATTCGATGAGATGCATTAAACAAAGGTGAAGGTGGAAAGAAGTTTGTTTTCAGCTCCCCGCTGGTCGTATCCCTGGTCAAACCGTAACTGTTTTCGATATGCAAATGCAGCCGCTTGGTTGTGGTGTCGGTGATTATTGTGCTGTCGGTCCGTAGTGGAACGAGGCTATCCGCGGGGATGAGACACTCAGCAATCTTAAGCGTATCGGCAAAAAACTCTTTGCTAAGCAAAAGACCAGTAACCCTAAACGGCGTGTCTTGATTGCCTCTCACCTGCAATTTTATTGTTATTGTATCTCCCAGATTAAAGCTCTCGGGAAATACGACCTTCTCTATTTGGGGGCGATTACCCGCGAATACCACCATGACTGTATCGACCGGAGCGCTCCTCCCGTGCTCATCTTCCAGGCAGCCCCAGACCCAAACGGTATCTGCCGAGGGCTGTTTTGAGAGAATGAACTCATGATCACCGTTGGTGGTATGAGCGAGACTGTCTCCGATGTACCACCTGAACGTAAGGGGCTCGGAGTCCGTGTGAGCAAGATCTGAGGAAAGCCGCAAAAAAGCGCTGTCGCCGGCGGCATAATTGCCCGCTCCAATTATTGATCTGCCGGCATCTATCACACACCCATATGAGGCGGAAACCTTCAGGAGATTGGGACGGACGGCATCGACAATGATCGAATCGTCGCAGCAGGCGACCGTGTAAAAAGAAATAGTGCTGTCGGTAACAGTATACGGAAGCTCCTGACCACATGCCGTACGCACCACATAATCGATAAAAGTATCCGCTCCTGTAATAGTAAAGGGAATGGTATATGTGGAAAACACCGACAGTGTTTCGGGCAAACTGTCCCAAGTAACTTCAAACCTGTAGTCACCCTTGTAGATCGGATCGGCCGGATTGTTTCCCCATTCCTTGTTGCAGAAGCAGAACAGGAGAGAAAGGAGCAATAATTTTGAATACTTCATGTGGTGTATGGTTCCATGATATTGGTAAGAACGATTAGGCGACATGTTGATTTAAAAATATTACATGGAGCAGCTTGCATACTCATTCTTACCTCATTACAGGATATTTACCGGCCGCATCGGTATGAACGGTTTCTTTTCCCCGGGTGTTGAGGTCGGCTCCGGCGTTTTCTCCTCAAGACTCAGTATTATTACAAAATCTGTTCGATGTTTTTTATTTTATTTGTTCAACCTGGTTTTCCAATATCTACTCAAAAACAATCATTGGTAGTCTTAAAGAAAGAATATATGTCTCTTTTCGATGCTTTAACCGGCCGATTTGCGGACGGCACACCGTATGAGGCAGTTTCAAAAGAAAAACGCCACATCAAATCGATTGAGTCCGCGCTTGTCCGCATCTTCAAAATACGAAAGGGAAGCGATGCGCAGCGTCCGCTTCTGGGGGTAGGAGACAGTGGCGAAATATGCGCGATGCTGCAAAAAAACCGCACAGCACTCGAAAATGAACTTCGAGCGATGATAAAAATGTACGAGCCCCGCATTTCACAAGTGACTTTTTTCGGCTGGGAGTATGAGCCGGATACAGGTGTGAGTACGTGCCTTGTGATTGCCGCGCTTGCTGATTTCAAAACGCGGATTCCTCTGAAATTCACATTCCATTATACAGTCGGCGGGAATAATGTAGAGATTGCCACCACACAGAATACTTCAGAACGCGACGTACCGCGGGATAATACTGAGGACTTCTTGGATGATTAATAAGGTGTTACTATTCTTCCTCATCTCCCCAGAGGATGCGGATTCGCTTGCCGTAGCGCTTCTCAAGTTGCCGCACCTGCCAGGCGTTGAAAAAGCCGGGGATACCGAACTGGATGAAAGTAATCGTTGCAAGGAATGCGGCAACAAGCCCGATTCCGAGCTGAAGATTTTTGGATATGTTTCCGGCAATAATCGCAATGGCACCGCCGCCGATTGGAAAAAGCAGGTGCATTCTTATCACTCCTGAATATGCTTTTGACAAAAGAGATTTTGTGTAGTAATCCGCAAAGGCATCACCCCGCATTAGAGACTGATTGGTAACATCATAAGTTCCTTCTTCGAAATCAAATGACTTTAGCCGGTCTTTTTCTGTTTTTTGGTAGTCTTCGTGGTAATATTTCAGGGGGAAAAGGCAATATACAGCAAAAAAAATAAGTGTGAAGGCCATTATCAAGCCTGGTGAGATAATATTGCCAAAGGCCAGAATTAACAATGTGCCGGTGATAAGTGATAATCCGAGTACCATCGAAGGAAAATATGCCAATAAACCTATGGCAAAGTAATTAAAAAGGGAATCGTTTCTATTGAAAATCATTGTAGTAGCAATAATTTCACATGTAAACGCCATTGTCCAATACGGTATTAGATAACGTCCACCCCCAAATGCCCATATCAAGAGCGACCAGAGAGGAATTGTAAAGAGGGCACCCCAACTAACCATCGCATATAGACGTTTCTTTTCTGTGGTCATCGCAGACTTTACCTGACAAATGGCATGTTACAATTACGAAGATAAAGCCATTCAATATGCCGTTCAAGCTGGTAAATTGTCTGGCTGATAGGCTCAATAATATTTTCATTGAACGCTTGCGAGATTGATTTCTCTACTTTGTTGCCAAGATTTCGAGCTCCTTTGGAAACACCTGTCACTTCGTCTAAATAGTCAAGACCCATGCCAACAAGTACAGAAATAGCAATGCCGGCACCGACAACAACTACAACCGGCAATGCAGCAACACCAATCCAAGCCGCGGCCATGCACCCCAAGCCCACAATAACACCTGCGACAATCGTGCTGATTGCAGCCTTAAGAACATCCATCCCAAATTCAACGATAAAATCAGAGATGAACTTGCCGTCATCGGAAAGCATGCCGTTTTGCCATGCCACAAGATCAACTACACCGATGACCACCACCGTAAGGATGTTTCCTTTCAACGTCGGTTTCAGCCCCTTGAGCGCCGCACCAGCTCCGGCGGTCGGGCTTTTCGCCGCGCTCAACGCCATAACCTTGGGGCTCTTCAAGCTGTAACGGGTGCCGCGAATCGCAGTCCGTGTCCCGGCAAAGCCCTTGAAGACCACGAAGTATTTACCATTGTAGTTTTTAAGGTAGAATTTCTTTCCCGGAAAAAAGTCCTTCAGCAAGTCAAAATTGTTGACCACACCTCCCCCACCGCCGCCAACGGCGTTATTACAAAGGGATTTCAAAAAGTCCTGCTTGTCGTATACACTATCCAGACTGTACGGCCCTTCGCTCAAGCCGGATTTTTCAACCACATCGGCGGGGACTTCGGTCATCACCATACAATTGTCCAGGTCTGCCGGTTCGCCTTCGTAGGGTGGCCCCGCTTCGATAACGGGCAAATTTGAAGGTTCGGGCATTTTCCAGTTTCCGGTCAGTATCTCGATGGGTTCGTTGAACGTGAAGAAATCCCGCGGCAGCATCATTGGCAATTTGCTTTGCCCCCACTGCAGATCGAGAAAGACGCTATCTTTTTTGAGCGGCTTGACAATGAAAAAATCGGACGCTTCATACTGCTGCACCGGAAAGTCATCGACCACCATGTCGTTCTTTACGTCGAAAATCGGGCGCTGCTCATCACTTTCACGGCTGATTATCTTTATTGTTGTTGTCTTTCCAGTCTCATCGAACTGAGTGAATCTTACAGGCTGAGGTTTGGAAATCACACGAACGTCATACTCTCCGGCTTCCTGTGGCGGAAGCCATTTCTTTTGGCCCCGAAAGATTGTAAGTTCTTTGGTATAGTTCATATTTAAGCGAACCTCGGCATACTGCCCGGTTGGTAGTTCATGACTATATTATTAAAGATAAGTTGCGCCTTTTCACTTTCTACCATCATTTTTGCCCTGCCGTTTTTGGCTTCGGCTTCTCCACTGTTTGCAAATCGCATTTTTAAACCGCTGAATTCTCCTTCATCTTCATCCATAAAATTCACCATAACCCCATTTTGCTCTGTTGCCGGTTGCGCCTGCGCGTTGTTTTTTGGCCCATCTTTAAACGCATTTACCTGCCGGACTGTATCAGCGGCCGGTCCCTCGTGCAGCAGGTTCTCAAACTCTTCCCATTCCTCCGGTGTCACCCCGTCCGAATTATCGAAAAAATGGTGCGAAAGATACGGCCCAGCCTGCAGGTTGCCTTTCGGTCGTATTACGGTCAGATACTTGTACCGAAAACCGAAGAAAAGCTCATGCCCGCAGCGCTCGTACTGTTGGTCTTTGACATTGGGCATCCATATCTTTATGTATTCCAGCTTAACCGGCTCCAGCAGAAATCGCAGACCTATTACCTCACCCTTGCCGCCTTCCTGTGGTTCCGGGAAGTAAAACAATACCCGCCGGATAGTTTTTTGCGAATATTGTCCCATGCGTACCATGGTCGGGAATATTTGCGGCAGGAGGTTGTTGAGGCTCATCGAGACATGGACAGCCCCGTGGTGGGTCAGCCATCGATTTTTCGCGAATGGGTCTTTGTTTGATTCACCGCCGATTTCCTGCTCATACGTATGTATTTTGAACAACCCCTCTTTACCGGCAAACGTATAAGGGCCTGGAAGGATATCATGTACCAGTCGCAGGCGCATGTATGCTTCGTAGGGCATTATGCGTTATTTCCTTGCTTTGGTTCTGTTGGATTTGCAGGGTTTATCTTTTTCAATTCAAGGCCCTGTATTATCGCTACGCCAACAACTACGGCGTTGCCGGCGAGCCGGAACAGTGAAGAATGAAAAACAAATGAGTTCATTGCTGCTATTATAATTGCCCCTACAAGCGCATATAAAAGGAAAGGTCTCCAGTTTAGCCCCATTTTCGAATCGCTTTTGCAGAAGGGGCATTGCAATTGTTTGTTGAAGCTGTTCAGTTCCTTTGAAAACACATTCAGCTTTTTATCGCATACGGTACATTTCATCGAATATGCCTTTGTTTTGCTTCTCTGGTTATTTAATTATTCTTCAATTAAAATGGTTTCTGTTTATCAATCTGTCTGTGACCGCTGTCACAGTCTATGGATAATCAAAATATGAACTGGTTAAACTTGTTGTTTTGCTTTGTCTTGCATCTTGTGCAACAACACGGTAACGATATCGGCCTGCGGCTTGCGGGTGGAACCAGTAATAGAATTCGTTGCCGGATTTCTTGCACGCCCCGAAGTCCTTCACGACCGTTGTCTGCGGATTATTTGTATCGCAAAGAATCTGAAATTCCGTCGATTCACCATCCTTGAAGTCTGCATTTTCCCAGACCAGTTTCACAGAGTCGCCTTGTATTGTCGGTGCACCGAGTGAAGGCGTGTCCGGGGGCTCATCGGGATAAATCCAGAAGTGCATTTTTTCGCTGGAGATGCTGTCATCGTCCTTGCACCAAGCCGCCATTCGGTGGGCGGTATGCTTCGCAAGATACTGGTCCCACATAGGAATATCAGTAACTTTATTCACGCCGTCATCGTCAAAATCCCAGTAGAATTTTACACACTGCCCGTTGATGTCTGTGGTATCCACCGCGAAATACGTATTTCCACCCTTATACACAAAAAACATCGTATCCAGAGCACCATCCTGCCCCTTCACTACCTGTATCGAGTCGCCAAAATCGGCCAGGCTCAGCACCGGGCGCCCCAGACGCACCGTCACCTCAAACGTATCGGCCGACCATACACTGTCCTCGTCCATTACACTCGCTATCACACTGCGTACTCCACTTTCGCTTGTGTCCCATGCATGGCTGAACTTCGCTATGGTGTCTGAGTGCCACGTATCACCCATGTCAAAACTCACCATGAAACTGTCAATGTCTCCATTAACATCATGGGCAAATATTTCGTATTCTTTGCGGTCAACTACCCACACCGTATCCGGTGCGATACTGTCGATAACCGGCGCTCCCTCTTTTACCGTGATACTTACAGTGGAGTCTTTCACCAACCCGTCATTGTCCTTTACCCTTAGCATAACATAGGTCTGCCCCGTGTCCCCGCGTCCAAACCTCTGATCATACACAAGCCTCTCATCGGTGACCTTCTCACGCAGTTCAAAGGTGGTATCCCCGTCCCATGACACCAGAATACTGTCGACATAATCGTTTGAATCCCTTCCCGCAAATGTAAATTCAAGCGTGTCCAGTATGTAAATCTCACCGGGAGCCCTGTTTACCGTAATCTCCGTCACGGATGGCATACCCGCTTTCACGACAACCGTATCGCTTATCGTATCGGATACAAACCCGTCGTTGTCGGAAACATATATCCTCACAGGTTTTTTGCCCGCAGAGGAGTATGCATAGGTAAACAAGCTTTCCGGCTGAGAAACAAAGCCGTCTTGCGCGTCCCAACTCACTGCGTACTCAACTACCCGGCCGTTTGTATCTCTCCCGCTGATCCGACAGATCACCTCGTCGTTGATCCATACGGTATCGGGCAGCTCCGCGCTGAATGAAGGAAATCCGGGGTCGACATAAATGTCCTTTGTTCTTTCCTCACTCATCTGACCGAAGGTATCACTGCATGCTGCGTATATCTTTACGATGCCACTATCCGCAAAGCTCCATCGTATACTATTTGTATCCGTGACCGTGTCGGCTGAGGTTTCCCCCAAACGCCACAAGTACTGTGTAATCTTACCGCCGTTTTGCGCGGTAGTTGTATTCATCACAAGATCGACAGTATCATTCATATACACAATCTCAGGGTTATCTATCCCGCTCACAACAGGAGCACTGGATATAATCGTGATCGCTGCATGTACACTGTCGGAAACAAAACCGTCATTGTCAACTACCCATGCGCCAAGTTCATACTCACCGGGTATCGAAAAGCTCAAATCCCATACTGTATCCGTCGGGCTCAGAGTATCGATGGAATCGTTTATTTGACGGTAAATCTTTGACACCTCTCCCCCGGGGTTGGTGTCGGAAACACTTACTGTACAAAGAACCGATGTCTTGATATCCGCCGATAAAGACGTGTCGCTTAAGGATATTTTCGGCGCATGCGTGTAAAACGGAATACCGTTTGTTATCTCACCGGTTGTATCGTTTCCGTTTACGACCGCATATACCCTGATATCAACAATGGATGCCTGGTCATGTATTATGTCGATTGTGTCGTCGGATATCTCGTTTATTATCACTCCCTCCGGCCTCACTCTCCAGAAATATTCGACAGGATCGGGTTTTTCCTCTCCACTGTATGCAAGCCTGGCAACTGCACGCGCCGGATGTTTTATCCATCCCGCCCTGTCAACATCCAAAAACAGTGCATACTGATCATCCGTTACCTTTATGTACAGCGTATCCGGATCGCCGAGATAGCCGTACTTATCGATGCCTTTTACAATCAGGGTATCGATGAGGGCCTGCTCATAAGTTATTTCCAGCGAGTCGAATCCGGTGGTGTCAACTCCGTTCAAACCGGAATACCAAACCCATTTAACCGTCCTGCCGCTATTATCGGGGGCATAATAGTAACGAGAGATCCCGGCCGGCACTCCTCTGTTTGAGGACATGAAAGACGGCGTCGGCGCAAGGAATATTGTATTAATATCCATGCTAAGGGTGTCTTCGAACAAACCGCCGTCATCCTCTACCAGCACATATAAGCGCTTGGCACCGGTGTCCGAAACGACTATATCCTCAGCGTAAAAAGAAATCAGACTGTCCGTTGGGATCGCCCGTCGGGCAATCTCAAGTGTATCGGCATATTCGTTTCCGCTAAGCAAAAATGCACTTACACTAACTTGTTCTTCAGTGTCTGCGACTTGCAGCTTTATGAGTATGGAGTCACCCAAATCAAAGTTTGATGGAAAGATAATCCGCTTTATTTGGGGCCGGGAGCCGGAGAAAACCACATCTACCGTATCAACCCTTACCTTTCTCCCTGCATTATCTTCAAGATATCCCCACAGCCTGAGGGTATCCGAAGAAGACTGTTTTGAGAGATTGATCTCGTGAATACCTGTAGTCGTATGTATTAGGCTGTCTCTTATATACCAACTGAAAGCAAGGGAATCAAAGTTTACTTGAGGACGAGACGACGTAAGCCGCAGAGCCGCGGTCTCATCAACGGCATACTTCCCCCCGCCCGTAATAAAACGACCGGCATCGATATCACATCCGTGCGATTCGATTACCTTTTTGAGGTTGGGACGAATCGCCTCCAGCATTATCGAGTCGGTGCAAATGCCTGTGGTATAAAATGAAAGGGACGAATCCGTAATCTCATGGGGCAGCGTATCGCCGCAGGATGTAAAAACCGCGAAATCCATGAAAGTATCTGCGCCGGCGACACTGAAAGGTATCGTGTATGTGGAAAATACCGACAGTGTTTCGGGCAAATTGTCCCAGTTTACTTCGAATCTGTAGTCGCCTTTGTAATCACTCAGCAGTGGAGAGGTCGTGCGCTCGCAGGAAAACAAAGAGACTGATGCCGCGATCAGTCCCATCATCAATATCAGTGCCTTTTTCATTATGCACCCTTATTTTTTGGTGAAATTAAATTTTAGTCTGAAGCCAAGTCCGATGATCGCCGCTGCGGCGGCACCACCGAAAGCATAATTGCCAAATGTGTAGTAATTGGTTGCTTTATCGCTGTAACCCTGTGCATCCTTATGGGTTTTGCTTTCGAGCACTTTCTGATCGGTATTATAAGCCGCTATGTATAAGCCCGCACCAACCGCGGCGCATGTCAGGGCGGTTCCCCAGAATGAATTGGAAAGGTATCTAAACACTTTTCCCTTATCCCCGGGCCTCTCTTGACCGGTCAGGGGAACATAGGTTTTGTGATTCGTATTTGAGAAGTCACCGTGTTCGAAACATCGAAGCGTGAAGTTTGAACTATTCTTAACGTCAGGATAATTCTCCCCTATCTTTACGAAAGCATCTTCAATTTCCGAGAACCTGACCCCACCGATAAACAGCGAATCACACTCTCCACTGCTCTGGATACCGAATCGGGCTCCTCTGATGTGGACATCTTTGAGGTACAATTTGCCCTCGGGGCTTATCCTTATTCCCTGCCACACATTTTTTTTATCTTTGGGCATGATATACATATCATTTGGATTCACAGGTCCCAGGTAGACCGGTTGGGTCACGGAGCCTGCGATCTGCAAGATCCCGTCTACATGTAAAACCGCGTTTGGCTCGAAAAGTATGGTTGCGTCTATGGGCAATCTTACACGCACTCCACGAGGTATGACTACGGTATCGATTGCGATCCAGGTTCCGTTATCGCAGCATTGATCGCTGAGAGTATCATCAAAAACTTCAAACCCGTTACTCTGGTAGTGCCGCCTGACCAGCGTTTCTCTATCTACGATATTGGGTGTAAGGTCGTTCCATTCATTTTGCTGAGCATAAGAGGCACAAAATAGAGTGCACAATGAGATGCAGGCAATGATAATTTTTTCCATTTTGCGGTTTTTCCTGTTTTTTCGGAAAAACGGCCTCTGAGCGCGCCGTATCCGTTATCTTTATATAGGAACTCATTTAACGTATTTTTATTAGTGACATTGGACATACGCGGGGTGTGATTTTTTTTTCGTCTGATCGCGCCCCGGGCATGTGCCCGGAAGTTTAGTTAAAAAATAGGTATGTATCACACGGTATTACAAGGAAAACGAGACTTTGAAAACTGACGGTGCGGGTACGTTTGGACGTATTGAAGACAACGGTATAATTCCGCTGGGAAGTATGGTAGGAAACTGTAGAGTTACATCCATACTGGGAACGGGAGCGGCGGGAGTGGTATACCGAGCCTTTGAAGTTGATCTGGAGCTTGAGAGGGCCGTGAAAGTTATCAAGCCGGATACGCCCGATTATGTTCGGAAGAAATTCGAGACCGAAGCCAAGATTACAGCGCGGCTCGATAATCCAAAAATAGTCCAAAGGCAAGGCGGGGGTCTTGGGGGTGGAATACTTCCGTTCATTCAAATGGAGTTTATCGATGGGAGATCGCTAAGGTC
>CAZPHU010000107.1:0-12335 GCA_964586285.1 uncultured Fibrobacterota bacterium
GCGACCTTCGGCTCCGGAGGCCGACGCTCTATCCAACTGAGCTACTGGCGCATTTATTGCCTATATAATATAGTAAATGGAAGTTAAACAATAGAAAAAAACACCTTTTGCGTCAGCGTCAAAACCTCTTTATTTATAAACTGTTACACTATTTGCTTGCAATTCGTTCTTTTAAATGGGAAAAACGCCGTATTGCGTTTTTGTTTTGCACTGCAAGAGTGAGGGCACGCGAAGAACCGATGAGAACACAAAGAAGTCTAGCTCTCGTTATAGCAGTGTAAAGCAGATTTCGTTGAAGCATCACGAAATGTTGTGTGCTTAGAGCTACAATTATCACCGGAAATTCGCTCCCCTGGCTCTTGTGAATGCTTATACAATATGCATGCTCAAGCTCATCGAGGTTTTTTTTCTCATAGGTGACCGCATTTCCGTCAAAATCTACTACCAGGCTGTTTTCACCAATTATACCTGCAATGAAGCCTACATCCCCGTTAAAAACTCCCGTATCATAATTGTTTTGAACCTGCATGACCTTATCGCCTACCCGAAAAACACTCTTCCCATACTCTATGCCCTGGTCGGATGTGTTGATTTCCCTTTGCAAGACAAGGTTTATGTTTTGCGTCCCCAGCGTTCCCTTGTGCATGGGTGACAAAATCTGGATATCCTTCAGCGGATCCAGAGAATAGCGGCTTGGCAGGCGGTTGGTTACGATATCGATCAGCGTTTCCAGGCAGCTGTCGGGATCGTGGCGTCGAATAAAAAAACAATTATCCTCGGTTCGGTTGTTGAACCTGGGTACCGTGTCGTGGATAATCTCGTGAGCGGCGGTTACTATTCGGCTCTTTGCCGCCTGACGGAAAATGGTGGTAAGTCGTACGTGTGGTATTTGCCTACTCTCAATAAGATCATGAAGAACATTGCCCGCTCCCACCGAAGGAAGCTGGTTGCTGTCGCCTACCATTATCAACCTGGTCCTGGGCGAGAGCGCCTTGAGAAAGGAGCGCATCAGCATCAAATCCACCATCGATGATTCATCTATGATTACTACATCCGATTTCACCGGCTTATTTTCGTTTCGTCCGAACACCTCTCCCGCAGACCGGGGGTTATACTCCAACAATCGGTGTATGGTCTTGGCCTGGAGGCCCGAAATCGTTCCCATTCTCTGGGCTGCTCTTCCCGTAGGTGCTGCGAGTACTACCTGGATTCGATTTTCCCGAAAGAAGGAGACGACTACCTGAAGAGTGGTTGTTTTTCCGGTACCGGGCCCGCCGGTGAGCAGGAAAAATGAATTCTGAATCGCTCTCTTCACCGCCTCTATCTGTTTTTCGTCTCCGTTCCAGCCTCTTTTGCTGCTGTAGCCGGCGATCCACTGATCCAGAATATGGTCGGGGAAAGCATTAGCGGACCCGTTTTGTACTCTTTTAGTAAATAGTTGAGCTACTTCGACTTCTGCAAAGAAGTAACTTTTCAGGTAGATGCGGTCATCCTCGCAAATCAACACCTTCTCACCAATCGCATGGTCCAGGGAATATATGACCTTCTCGTCGCTCACTTCCAGCAGCTCAACTCCGTCACGGATTACCTGTTCTCGCGGAAGATAAACATGGCCGTTTGTCGTGGCCTCTTTGAGAACGAAGATAATACCTGCTTTTATCCGCATGTATGAATCGTGCCTTGAGCCGAGTTTGCGCGCGACAGCGTCGGCTTTCTTGAAACCGATTCCGGTTATATCATAAACAAGAGTATAGGGATCCTTAGATATAACCTCCTTTGACCGCTCACCGTATGTCCGAGATATCTTAGTGATCATCGAGAGGCCGACACCGAATTCATAAAGAAACAACATCAGGTCTCTTATTTTTGAGTGCTGTCTCCAGGCCGCGATGATTCCTTCCGCGGTTTTCTTTCCGATACCGTTTACTTCCAGAAGTCTTTTCGGCTCTTCATCAAGGATGGTCAGGGTTTGTGAACCGAAAGTTTGGACAATCTTTTCGGCCCGCCCCGGGCCTATCTGGGGAATATAGCCGGATCCCAGGAGCATCGTTATGCCCTTGATGGTGGTAGGTCGGACAAGCTCAAAACCGGCCAGCGAAAACTGTACACCGAATTTTTTGTGCCTCTGCCACGAGCCTCTTACCCTGATGGACTCACCCCGTTCAATTGCAGGCATGATCCCTACACACGTACACACGGTGCCGTCCGATTCTCTTTGCAGCCGAACTACCGCGAAACCGGTCTCCTCGTTACGAAAGTTTATTTCCACAACGATTCCGTCAAACTGCTCTGTCGAGGACTGTATGGAGTTCTCAGGCATTAGGACTCGTACATAACCGGTTTTTTTGGGGAAAAAAAGAAAGGTGTGGCAAAAACCACACCTTATCTCATGGCAAAAACTCTGTCTCAGGCATACATATTTGAATGTATGGTTTTACTTTTAAACCTTGCGTTTCTTGTGCCGGTTGAGACGTCTGCGTTTTTTTCTCTTGTGTTTAGCGATCTTCGCTTTCCTGTGTTTTTTAACATTTGCCATGGATATGAACCCTTTCTATATGATTTGCCAAAACTAGTTAATCATATAAAATGTGTTTTGTCATGTAAGGTGGTCAAGAATCGTTTAAAATTCTGAGGTAATAAATGAATTTTCGGTAATCAAGCAATCGCTTATCCTACAATTCTATACTTCAATACAGGGGATGTTTTGATGCAATGCGGCTTGAGTCCAAATCGGTTAAATTGTAAAATGAATTGAAAAACGGCTCTGAATAGTTCTATAATGAATCATGAGCTACAATCTGATCATTACTCATGTTCCGCCGCCCAGGGCACGCAGTGTGCTCGCCCGGCATATCGCGCAAAATCCGGCCATTTCCCTTCAAAGGGCACTTGAGCTTTTGAATGAAGTGCCTTTCGTGTATTCCCAGAAGCTCAGTCGGGAGCAGGCCGCCAGACAGATCGCGGGACTCAGAAAAATGGGAGTACAACTTCGGGTGGAAGAAAGCGAAATCCAAAACGCTTCACCGAAAGATAAAACTTTGCCCGAAAAGAACGAGCTTGAGTCGCCGGTCTTAAAAGAGGATGCGTCTCAAGGCGAACTCAATGAACCACAACGCAGGCTGAATCACGATTCACCGGATCAAGACAATAAAAACCATTCTGAGTTACCTCAACAAACCCAAATGGAATCATATACCGAAGAGGTAAATGAACCAAAACCTCCCGATTCGCTCCGGAAGACCGAAAAAAACCAGGCTTTAGAACATGGAACACACAAAGCCGGCTCAAAGCTCAAGCACATTGATATCCTTAGGGCAACAGACAGTAAGCGCGTCAAAAAGAGAACCGTTTTCTTTCGTTTTATGCTTGTAATCGCTCTTTTAGGAGTCCTGAGTCTTCTGCTGTATCACGCCGACAAAGGGAAAGAATACCAAATCGCCTCCGAGGGGCCTGTTTTGGTGAAAAAGACAAATGCCGATAACTCATCATCGTCTGCAAGCCGGAAAAAACAACGGAGAGTTTCCGAGGAAAAAAAGCGGGCTCAGCGGATTCATGTTGGCCCGGTGCGCAAAGCACAATCGATAATGTACGTGGATTCGGCGGTACATGCCGCTGATCTAATGAAGAGAATCAATTTCTACAAAGTCGCACTGTCTTTTAACAGGTATAACCTGGATGCCTGGTTTGGATTGATAAATGCTTACAAAGAGGCCGGTATGATTAAGCAGGCTTTGGATGCCGAAAAACAGATGCAAGCTCTTTTCGGAGAAGACATAGATCAAGTACACTCAATCGTCGGACGTTTTGGAAGGCTTATCGATGTGGCCGGGCCAAATGACGGTATTTATCGGGTAACCTACAAAACCGCAAAGGGGTCAAAATCGGAGCTTGAAAAGGAGACCTTTCTACTTGCCCGGGCACTTCGGCCAAATTGTGATTGCACAACACTAATCCTTTATGCTTCGACCACAAAAGGCGCGGGACTTCTTGCACGCATACCCACGAAAGGATTTCCCGACAGCTTTTCCGGTTATAAGTCTCATGCTAAGATCATGACCGCGCGGTAGTGCGGTTTGCTGAAAACCGAAACTGCCGCGTTTGCCGCGACAGTTTAGTCAGCCCCGGCTTAAGCCGAGCGGCTCTGAAGAAAATCAAGAAGATTTTCGGCCACTTTTTCAAGCTGCGGCGGAAAATTGGTATCTTCACAGTATATTTGAAGCACCTCCACGATCGTAAGCAGATCCATCATAGTAAGTGGATTTTTATTTTTCTTTTCAAGCTTGTCGCTTACGGTCTCCAAATTGTCATAATAAAAAACTACCCTGTCCTGCTCCTGCTCGAGTCGATCGGCCTCGTCCTGAAGTCGGTTACAATACCCGTTAATCGGCCCCTCTTCGGTTGGAGTAAAAGTGACGTCGACAGTTTCCTCCATTTCCGGCTCCGAAAACCTGACTTCATGAAATTGAAAGGCTTTGAGGCGATCTTTTGTGGAGACGTATTTGACGCTGTACACTCCTTCGTTTTTTTCGAAATGGTGATCGATGCCCTCGTGGGCTTGAGCCAGATGTTGCCTGTGAACGTAGAGTATGAACAAGCGGTTTGTTTCACTTTCAATCGGAAAAGTGTCGGAGGACGTGGCGTTTTCTATGATAAAAGGAATCTTTCGATCGCGAAGAATCGCCTGAGCTAAAAGAAGATCGGTTTGATCGAAATAGTGCTCAAACGCAACGAAATCCTGTACGTCATGGATATGAGCAGTTTTTTCGGCGTTGGTTTTTTCCTGCTCAACCTGCTGCTCACTGATGCCTCGCGAAGCAATTTCCTCTTTCATGATCGCGATCGCCTCGTCTGTATACTCTTTTTGCTTCTGAGCATACTGCTCAAGAAGTTGCTTGTCGGAGAAATTTTTGATGTGATTTCGAAGTTCTTCAGACATATAGTTAACCCTCCAGATTGCATATGAACAAACCAGGCACCCGGTTCTTATCTTTAAAATATATGTTTTGCATATCCGCGCTTTTTCAACCATCTCTTACCCCGAGTGCATTTCCCGTGCATTTGGCTGATATAAACCGGTATATGAAAACAAAATCTCTTTTACGCATCACATGAAACGATCACGGACCACTCTTTACGGCAATTTTTTCTTAAAGGTGTTGATTTTATCCTTTCTTAACAGATACTTTATAGAAAGCGATAGAACATAGCATGAATTATGCCTGTATAAACTTTCTCTTCGGCGTTGGTACATTTTTTGTTTTGCCGAGTATCCGAAAAAATCCATCGTCGGTTTAAAACTGACTGCCTCTACGCCGGGATTAAAGGAGTGGTATGCTGCCCAGATTATTTGCTTTTGATCTTGATGGAACGCTTTTAACCACGGATAAGCGTCTGAGTGAAAGAAATAAGGAAGCTCTGATCGACATGCATCGACACGGGTCAATTGTTGCGCTTGCGTCGGGGCGACTGGGAAGCTCCATGATGCGCTACGCGCACTCGCTTGGATTTAAGCCTGCCATGTTAACCCTCAACGGAGCGGCTGTTTTTGCCGATCATTCGCCAAATTCCAGGGTAGTATATCATGCGCCGCTCGAAGCGGAATTTGCCGACTTCCTGATAAAGTATGCCGACGGAAAAGATTTTGCACTCAACTACTATCTGGATAATGTTCTCCACTCAAACCGCACGAAACTAAATTCCCCTTGGATTGACCTGTATCATCAACAGACTGGTACAGAGTATCGGTTTGTGGATGATTTGTCCGTTTTCACCGGCAAGTCACCATCGAAGGTGATATTTGTCGGGGAGCCCAAACGTCTGGACAGCATAGAGTCGGAATTTCGCCGTAAATGGGATACACAACTGTACATTGTGCGCACCTGGGACTACTATCTGGAATTTCTATGCCGCGATGCAAACAAAGCCAGGGGGCTTTATGCTCTGGCTCAATCATTGAATATCGACCTCAAAGATGTAGCGGCGTTTGGGGACGCCGAAAACGACATCCCGATGCTGCGGGAAGTCGGGCTTGGTATAGCTGTGGCCAATGCGTCGGATATCGTGAAGAAAGCCTCCGATTATGTTTCTCCCTGGACAAATGATGAGGACGCAGTGGCACGGGAATGGGAAAGAATAAAACAGCAATAAAGTTCCCCACACCCGCCTTTGCTGTCCAGTATGCTCGATCCGCCCAAGGAAGGCTCTCCTTTGCAGTACTATTTTTGATATAATCTCTTCGGCTCAGATAATTTCACTGATAAGCGCAGTCCTGTGTGTAATTAATCTGGGCATCGAAGATATTCATGGGAGGTGAACCAATGAACTGAGTGACAAACAAAGACTTGCCCCTCCCGAAGTCAGAACTGATCGGTTCCAAGCATGACCAGCGTGCACGCCTGCAAGACCTCAATTCCTTTCGAAGACAGTTTTTCCGAGATAAAATCCGATTCCGTACCCGGATTCATGATTACCCTCTTTGGATTAAGGGCAATTATTTCATCCAACATGGTTTCGCTTCTTTTGGGTCCTACATAAACTGTTACGGTATCCACAGGTGAGGAGATTTGTGCAAGGGAGGATACAACAGGTATACCTTCAATCGAGCCCAGTGCTGGATTTACGGGAATGACTGTATGACCATGCTCCTTAAGACTGAGAACCGCCTTGTATGAGTACCGATCCGGCTTGTTGGTTGCTCCTATCACAACAACTGTCTGTTTGTCTTTCATTTAAATCTCCCCATCCGGCATATCATTTAACTCTTCCCATCCGGCATATACTGTTGAAAATAACCACAATGCCGTTACGAATTCAATTTTCAGTGTAACGAATCCGACTTGCAGGCCCTCTAATGTATTCTCAAACAGGTATATGCCGGCATGTTGCTTTTTACCCGGAAAGAATATGAATAGAAGATACATCAAAATTCGAACTAAAACCGTGCCGTTTGTGTTTCTTTGTGGGATTTTGCAGGCTGCACTCGCTCAGCCGCTGCTCACGGAACAGGATGTAGTGAAACAGGTCCTCGAAAATAATTTGAGTGTGGAATCCCTGGAATTGCAAAAACAGCAAAGCATACTCGATGCCCATAATGCTCAGGGGCAATGGCTGCCGCGGCTTGCGGTTCGGGTCAAGCAGGATTTCACTCCACTGGATTCATCCTCGGCGGCGTACGGGGATTCGATTCTGGGCGAAAGGAAAACCTCGACGAGCACGGGAGTGGGGGTTAACGCAACCCAGGCACTTCCGGGCGGTGGAAGCCTCTCGGCAGATGTCGATGTAAACAGGTCGGAAACTTTTCACCAGGACGATATCCTGATTGAGGATTTCGGTGACGGGCCGCTTGGCGCTTTGGACGGTCCCGATTACGGCAACAGTTGGTCACTGGAGTATCGACAGCCGCTCTTGCGTGGTGCGTGGGGTAATGATCCCGTGAAGCACTCGATCTACATTCAGCGGCTTGATCAGCAAAATCTGACACTCGAGCAGAAAAGGCGAATCATCGAGATTATCTCCGATTCCCGAAACCGGTACTGGGATGTGTTTGAAAAGAATGCCCTGATCGACTTGTACGAAAAGCAGCGTATTCATGCAAAACAACGTCTGGATGCCGACCGCGCGAGGCTTTCGATTGGACGGGCAACACCGCTGGACACGCTTAACGCGGCACTCTCCCTGATGAAGGCGCAAACAGAGATAATGCGCCTGAGGGGTGAAATTAGCCTGGCCAAAAATCAGCTTGCAAATGTTCTTGGCCGTGACACTCTTTGCGACTCCACACACACCTCAGACAGTATAGATCTCAAAGCCCTTCATTCATCGGAGCAGCTTTTGAATCAGGCTCTGGAATTTGACCCGCAGCTTAAGATTTTCTCTATCATAAACGAGAGGATAGTTGAGGAGCAACGCAAGGCACGCAACGATTTGCTCCCTCAGGTTGACTTTTCAGCCTCATACCGTCGAAACGCAAGAGATTCAGATTTGATGGGAAGCGGCCGTTCGTTTGATCACAACCTTGTTTTGTCTCTCATCGCCGAGTACTCTCTTCCAATCCGAACAGGAAGAAATGAGATCCGATCCATTGAACTCCAACTTAGAGATAGTCGGATACAGGAAAAACAGCGACGTGATCGGATCAAACTCCAGATCGACGAGCTGAGAACAGCCTGGGAGCAGGAACTAAGAACCCTTGAGATCCTGAAGAAGGCAAAAGAGGTAGCCCGCAAACAACTGGAAGCTTCCCAGGAGGGATATCGTTTGGGAACCATTGATCGGTTGTCTCTTGTCGATGCGGAGAATGCATTTCTTTCAGCGTCTATAGATTTGCTTCGCAGTCAATTGACAATGAAACGTACACAGATTCTTATAGAGGAAGTCACCGGAACAGTTTTACCAACGTTTGGAGTAGTACTGCAATGAACAAACACATGTATATGTTATGCGCTGCTGTTGCGGTGTTTCTCATTTCCTGCGGGGGCAAAGAGCAAGCGCCCCAAACGGAGCGCCATGGAGTAAAAAGTGTCAATCTTCGCGACGTCATATCTCAGACCGGCGAGGTACGTCCGCTGGTGAAGGTTGAATTGAAATCCGAGGCAAGCGGCCGTATCGATACCGTGTATGTAAAGGAAGGGCAGGCGGTGACCAGAGGCGACACCATTCTTCGCATCGACCCCTCACGCCTTCTCTACCGTAAAGAAAGCATGGACCTGGCTGTTGAGCGGGCATTTATACAACGCAAGATCGCCAAACTCAACCTGGATGAGTCCAGGGCACTGGTCAAGACAGGAACGATTTCGGAGCGTCGGATTATTGATCTGGAAAACGAGTATGAGATGGCGGATGTTTCCTATCGGCAAGAGATGCTTGAGAGAAAAGACATAGTCGATCAGCTGGGCAATACCGTGGTTACCTCTCCGATGGACGGTGTAATAACATCACTTCCGGTTGAGCAGGGAGAGATCGCCGTATCGGCTACGAGCGGAACTCAAAGCGGCACGTCAATCGCAACGATCGCCGATATCAAGCGTCTGGAGGTGATATCGCAGATCGGTGAGGTCGATGATATACACCTTAAAAAGGGGCAGAGTGTATTTATTCGGCCGGAGGCGCGTGAAGGGGCAAGCACAACGGGGACAATAGATTTTGTAGCTCTAAGCGCCAAAAAAGACGATGCCGGCGAGTTGGGAACTTTCGAGGTGAGAATGTCGGTCGATTCGATTATTCCCGGAATCGCACCCGGCATTAACGTGAAAGTTGATTTTGTGATACTGGAGAAAAAGGATGTGGTTGGTGTTCCCAATCGTTTCGTACGAAAAACCCCTCGGGGACATATGGTGCAAAAAGTTACGCCTCAGGGTATTGTACCTCAGAAAGTAAAGGTCGGGCATACCGATTATCATCACTATGAGATAATCGAAGGTCTTGTACCGGGAGATACGGTTGTTAACGCCGGGGTTTCCGGCCGGGGGGATTTGAGGCAAAACGGCAGGCGAGGTGGTAGACGTGGATGACAGGCAGACCCCGGTTATTCAAACCAGAGATTTACGAAAAAGTTATCGTCTTGGAAACGAGCCGGTACCTGTATTGCGTGATGTCAATATCACAATTGCGCGGGGAGAGTATTGTGCCATAATGGGCCAGAGCGGCTCGGGTAAATCTACGCTGCTTAATATACTGGGCTGTCTGGATATTCCCGGTGAGGGGGATTTTTTGTTTAAAGGCCGATCGATCGCCTCCTATAGTCCAACGCAGCTTGCCGACATACGCAACCGGGAGATCGGTTTTGTTTTTCAGAATTTTAATCTTCTTCCCAAGCTGACTATCTTTGCAAACGTAGAGCTTCCTCTCATTTACGGAAACGTAAGTGCCGCGGAGCGCAGGGAAAAGGTGGAGGATGCTCTCAGGCGCTTTGGGCTGTGGGAGAGGCGGGCGCATAAGCCAAATGAGATCTCCGGCGGTCAGAAACAGAGAGTGGCCATAGCACGGGCACTTGTGAAAAAACCCTCGGTCATTCTGGCCGATGAGCCCACCGGAAATCTTGACAGTCACACGACTGAGGAAATACTTCGCGTCTTCGATGAGCTGCACCGGGAAGGCAATACCATCCTCGTGATAACCCACGAGCGGGAAGTTGGCGAGCGTGCGCAGCGGCTTTTGCGGCTGGTGGACGGACGCATTGTTGTATGAATACCGATCGTTTACATACGATGCTGATTACGAATGTGCGGCTTTGCATTCTTGAAATCGTATCCAATAAAGCGCGTGCCTTTATTACATCACTGGGTATATTTCTTGGAGTGGCGTCCCTTCTTGTAAATCTTGCTTTCGTTCGGGCCATGGAAGAAAATCTGCGTGAAAACATGGAGCGCATCGGCGGGCTCAATATTATAACGGCCAGGATGATCGAGCCGATTACCAGGGAGGAAAAGGTTCTCTTTCAGCGCTCTCCGGGTTTGACAGTTAAAGACGGTGAGGTTTTAGAGCGCGAATTTCAAGAGATCGTCGGTGTTGTCAAGCAACATGATTTTCACTGGGAGCGTTTCAGGTCGGAGGGCAAACAAACCGGCGGTCTTTTGAAGGCGGTGGACGAGCATTTTTTCAGTGTATATAACTATACGGTTGGATCGGGGCGCAGGCTCACTCCCATGGATTTGCAGCAGAAAACACATGTTTGTGTTGTCGGCCCGCGGCTTGTCGAAAGATTGTTTGAAAACGGGGGCGATCCGATCGGCAAGAAAATATCGGTAAACTCCCTTACCCTGACAGTCGTGGGGGTGCTTAGTTCCGAGGGAATGCGCAGCCGGCGTGACATGGAGTGTCTGTTTCCGTATACTGTGTATCAGGAGAAAATCGCAGGTATCGAAAGATCAGTAGAGGAACTTGCGCTAATCGTCGAGCGCTCAGGAGACATAGAAAAGGTAAGCCGCGACATAGAAGCTCGTATCGTGTCGATGCATCGCGGGATTCAGGACACCGAAATAGAAACAAATGCAGATAAGATAAAGGAAATGAGGAGTGCTCAGGCCGGTATTCAGATTCTTCTCTGGAGCATTGCTCTAATTTCGCTTCTGGTCGGCGGAATCAGTATCATGAATATCATGTTCGCTACAATCGGCGACCGTATTCGAGAGATTGGTATCCGTAAAGCTCTGGGGGCACAGAAACTCGACATATTCATGCAGTTTATAATCGAGGCGATTCTGGTGTGTTCGGTTGGCGGCATACCGGGGATGGTGGTTGGTGTTTTGATTACGCTTACTCCACAGGGGACTTTTCCGTTCAATCCGCAATTAACATTTGCCGATTACTCCCTGGCGTTTGGTTTTACCGTTTTGTCGGGATTTCTAAGTGGACTGTTTCCCGCCCTCAAGGCCGCTGAAATGCAGCCTGTTGAGGCGCTGCGGTATTAGTTTATGATTATAATAAGGATACTTCGTTCGATTCTGGTGGGCTCGGTGACCGCCGCTGTTGAGATGAGGGCGCACAAACTGCGCTCGGCACTGTCTGTTCTCGGTGTCATGCTGGGGGTGGCTTCGCTGGTAGCTATTCTGACTCTGATTGGAGGTATCGATGTTTTCCTTAACGAAAAGATGGGCAGGTGGGCAGGCTCCGTCTGGTTTTGGAGCAGTAACGACATCTCGGAAGAGGACAAAATAAAGAAAAGTCGTTCACCCGGAATGCGTTATCAGGACGGTGAGTACCTGGAGAAAAATGTGGAGGAGGCGAAGTTATTCTATCGGATAATCGAGCGTTACGGCAGAGTGATTATCTCCGGCCGCCAGACCAGGGGCAGGCTGCGGGGCATAGGTGCGGATGTTGAAAAATACGAATTCGAGCATGTGTCGATTGACAAAGGCGAGCCGTTCAGTGAGCGTGATTACGAAAACGGGAACAGAGTGTGTCTGATCAGCTGGCAAATGGAGGAGCATATACAGCGGCAGATGAGCGCCGGGAAGCAGGATGAGGCGGAGACGCTTGTGGGTAAGGAATGCAGTTTTAACGGTATACGCTTTACTGTCAAGGGGATTTTCTATCCAATAGATGAGAATTTCGAACCCTGGAGCCTGCGCAGAGCGCTTGTCATTCCCATCAATACTATGAAAAAGTATGTTACCGGATATAACCCCAACCCCGGATCTATTCAGCTCATGGTACGGGATGCTCAGAAAGTAAAGCTGCAGTCTGAAAAAATCGCTGTGGAACTCAAAGCACTTCACCGGGGTGTGGAGGATTTTGAGTACCGTACGGCCGACTGGCTGGATGAGATCACCGAGATGCTGGACAACATGAGTCTGCTTATGGGAATCGTGTCGGTGGTATCTCTGCTGGTGGGGGGG
>CAZPHU010000108.1:0-12269 GCA_964586285.1 uncultured Fibrobacterota bacterium
GGCTCGTCGTATGATGATGATAAGCCTCTGAGTAACGCCTCGTTTCAGGGGGGCTCGTCGTTTGGTGATGACCAGCCTCTGAGTAACGCCTCATTTCAAGTCGAATCTCCCTACGATGACGGCAAGCCGTTGAGTAATACTTCCATTAACGGAGGCTCATTTGCGGGAAATGGTTCCGAATCGTCCTACGACAAGAAGAGTCAATCCGGCGAGCCGAATAGCTTTTCATCCGGCATGAGCGATATTTCCAGCGATTCGCAGTTTTTTACTGATAAGTTCCGTTCCGCCGGAGTCGGAGATATAAAGATCATAGACAACGAATCAGGATTGAGCGGGGACATGGCGCCTCCGACGTCTACGATGGCTGTCGAGCAGAAGTTTATCGACAAAAATATCAACGCCGACGACATCCACGATCTGATGAAAAACGAGGGCCGGTTGAACAGGCTTGTAGACCGGGGAAACCTCGGGCAGACCCAGGCAAATATGCTTCTTTCGGTTCACAGCGCCGGGAAACGTATGCGCAACAAGTCGCTGATCGTATTGTGCTGTGTGATCGGGATTGCTCTGGTCGTTATCAGCTTTTTTGCCGTTCGTGCCTATCAATACAAGGCCATGTTGGATAAAGGGCTGACTCTTGAGAAGAAACTCGACTTATACGAGAACCAAATATCAAAGGTAAACAATAATCCCGATCAAAATCAGGAGAAATTGTCCCAACTACTGGATGAATTTGAAAAGACTCAGACCGAGCTGAATCAGGTAAAAACCGAGCTTAGAGAAGATGATTACGAAAAGTTTTATGACGATCCGCTGGAAGAGGCGATAGATAAGATAATGTATCGGTTTGGTGAATCGAATTATCATATTCCACCCCAGATGGTTGAGCGGGTTCGTTACCACATATCGATCTATTCCGGAAGGATGAAGCGAACAATAGGACGCTATCTCAAGCGCAAGGAAATGTATTTTCCAATGATAGAAAAAGTATTCAAGGAGAAGAATCTTCCGGTGGAGCTTGCGTATGTATCGATGCTTGAGAGCGGATTTAATCCAAAAGCTTTAAGCCATGCGGGCGCAAGGGGGTTATGGCAGTTTATGCCCAGAACGGGACGGGCTTACGGACTTATAGTTAACGATCAGATCGATGAAAGGCTGGATCCTGAAAAGGCCACTTACTCAGCGGCGGAATACTTTCGTGATCTGATAGCGATCTTTGGAGGACGCCGTTCGGTAATGCTTGCCATGGCGGCATATAATGCCGGTGAGGGAAGGATAATGGGCGCGTTAAAAAAGATAGATGATCCCTTGCGTGACCGTGATTTCTGGTACATTTATCGAATGGGTTACCTGGCCGAAGAAACAAACGAGTACATTCCGCGCATAATTGCGCTTATGATTATCGATGAAAATGCGGCCAAGTACGGCTTCGAAGGATCAGGCATAATCAATGAATCCGATCTCGAAAATGAAAGTGACTTTATGGAAGTCAATTTCGGTAAGTATAAAAACTAAGGTTCTTTTTGCCCTAAATCCTATCTTTATAGCCGAGCAACAAACCTCACAAACCATGGTTCAGAAGTAGACCGGCTAATCTTCCAGCATCTTTCTGATGCTCCGAACTAGAAGCGTTTCCTCATGAGCTTCTTCCGTTGGCTTTTTTGGTCGATTCTGCTTTGATGCGGAGTCCAAAAATTTCTTTGCAGTCCAATACAGCAGCCTGCAAAAAAAGAGCGCCTTTAAAGCAGACCAATACCAGTTTTTTCTCTTTCTAAATAGGGCCATCGAATTCCTCTACTGTTTTGGGCGATTTATCTGATTGGAATGAGTTAACTACGTTTAGTATAAAAATAAGAGTCGCCGGCAGGAGAATAAGGTTATTAAACCACCTTTTAAGCGCAATAGAGCATCTCATCGGTTATGATTGAACAAAAAAATTATAACTTTTTTCTAACACACTCTGAACATATAATATTTTAATTTTAAATCAGAGGAAGTAAATAAAAGCGCGAAACCACTAACGAGGGTAAACAGGTGTGCCCGCGGGCTGGAACACTTTTTCTTCACAGATATCGTTCAACCGTATACCCCTGTGCTTTTATACCTTCCATTTAGAAAGACATATACATGTAAGCCGTACATTTATCAGTGCCTGAAACAAGAAACGAGTTCTTTTATGAATCCCCGCATTTTCAAATCAATTCTTGTGATTCTTCCGTTTTTAATTCTGCTGACGGTCTCATGCGCCGGATCATTTCAACAGGGTGGGGGAAGCTGCTGTCAATGTGAAGTACATAATTCACTAACAAATAAAATATCATGCTACTCGGATCAGATTGAAGCCATGCCCCGGTGTGCAGACTTATACATACTACGGGCAAGAACATACCAGGACATAATGAAGTTTGGTGACGCGTTAAACGATTATTTAACCGCGTACGATCTTTCGAAAGAGGATACTGCTGTCGCGCTGTCTATTGCCTGCATGTATGCACGGTTGGGTGATATAGACGAGGCAGTGGAATGGCACACTCTTTCGGGAGTCGGCCGATGCGAAGAATGTAACTCTATAAGAGAGGTGTTGAACCACTGCCTGGAAGAACATGAGTACCAGAACACAAAAATGACCGAAAACGTCCGCTGATGCTTTTGGTCATTTTTGTGTTTTCCCGACTCCCACCAGCAATGCTTAAAGGAAGGCTTTGTTGAAAACTTACCTGTCAGAAGTTACATCACCCGGCGTAAGCTTTTTCGGTAGATCCGGGCTTCGTCCCCACTGAAGATCTTTTCTGACTGCTTTGGCTATACAGGTCAGGTGATCTCCCATTTTCTCGATGTTTGTAGCCAAATCCATGATCATCATTTCCGATTCCGGTCTGCTGTCGTGTGCCTGGAGCCGCTTAATATGATTTTGTCTGACTTTACTCTTCATGATATCGATTTCATCTTCTATTTCTATGGCCTGGTGTGCAAATAAGCTGTTTCTGTTCTGAAGGGAGGCGGTGACTTTATCAAAAAGCTCGCTGAGTTTGCTGAACATTGCCGAAATCTCCTCTATTCCTTCACTGCTGAAAACAAGCTTCTTTCTGATACGCAACTCTGCATAGTTGGCGATGTTGTCCGCGTAGTCTCCGATTTTTTCCAGATCGTTTACCGAATGGAGCAGGATCGGATACTCCATCGATTCTCTGGTATCCAGGCTGACTTCGCTGATGCGAATCATGTACTTTGTAATAGCGCTTTGAAAATAGTCCAATGCGGTTTCACCTTCATGCACCTTTTCGATACTTTTCTGGTCTTCTTTGAGAAACGCATCCCTACTGTATAAAACGATCTCCTTGGAAATCTCAGACATGCGTACAAGCTCCTTTATGACTTGTTCAGTGGCAACGAATGGGTCTGACAGCAGACTCTCTTTAAGGTACTTGGGAGCCCATTTTCCGTCGCCCTCCTTTCCGAAAGACACCAAAGTTGTCATACGGGTAAGGAAATCCAGGAAAATGGTAAAGAAAATCGCATTGAGTACATTGAAGAAACTGTGTGCAAAAGCTATATGCATCATGATATTAGAGGGCGAGATGGCTCCCGGGATCAGAGAATCGATCAATTTTCCGTAGGCTCCAATCCACACGAAAGGCAATACAATCACCGTTCCGATCACATTAAAAAGTGTGTGAGCACGCGCGGTGCGCTCGGCATTGAGGTTGGTGCCGATAGCCGCAAGCTCCGCCGTTATCGTAGTGCCGATATTGTCTCCCAGAATCAGGGGAATTGCAGCATCAAAAGAAATGATTCCATTAAAAGCAAGGGTTTGCACGATAGCAATCGTTGCGCTGCTGCTTTGAACTATCATGGTAAAAATGGTGCCGACCAACACCCCGAGAAGAGGATTATGGCTGAATGTGGCAAACATATCTATTACCGCCTGGCTCTGGGCCAGAGGCTTAAATGCATCCTGCATAATGTCGAGGCCGAAGAAAAGAAGCCCGAATCCAAGGATGATATTGCCGATGTCCTGGCTTCTTCCTCGCCTGGCAAACCTGGCCAATCCAAACCCCAGTCCGATTGCAGGCATTGCAAAAGCCGCGATGCTGAATTTTCCGATAATCGAAACGATCCAGGCTGTGAAGGTGGTCCCTATATTTGCTCCCAAAATGAGCGATATGGCCTGTTGAAAGGTCAAAAGGCCCGCGTTGGCAAACCCAACCGTCATAACTGTGGTCGCTGAGCTGCTTTGCACAACCATTGTCACCAGGGTACCTACCAAGAGCGCAATTACCCGGTTTTTAGTCAGATTGGAAAGAAGTTTTCTGATTCCTTCGCCAGATGCGGCTTTTAATCCATCCGACATGATATGCATTCCGAACAGAAAAAGAGCTAATCCGCCAATAGCCAAAAAAGTAGTATCAAGCCAGTTCATATAGGAGGATCCTTAAAAAAAGAAGAAGTCGAAGGTTTAAATGAAGAGTAAAGCAATAAAATAAACACACCAAATTCTAACGTATCGCTAACAAAATTCTAATGAAAAATAATGCGTGGGTACTAATCCGGTAAACCATTTATCAGTCCTCAAATGTATTTTTCTTCCCTACGGATATTCTTCAAAAATGAGGACCTTGTATGCAAATGCCTGAAATTTTTGGCTTTTACGCCATTTTAACCGACCCGGTTAAGGGGTACGAGTACCTGACCAAAGCTGTCGTGGATCACCGGATTGCTTTCGTTCAGCTTCGTATGAAAAAGGGTTCAAGAAAAGAGGTGATCGCTGCGGCTGAAACAATGCGCCGTGCAACCGAGGGCAGCGAAACCCGGTTTATTGTGAACGATTATCCCGATATTGCCGTTGAAGTCGGCGCGGACGGTATTCATGTCGGGCAGGATGATCTGTCAGTCGAGGAGGTACGAAAAATTGTCGGGGAGAAAATGATAGTAGGCCTTTCGACTCATTCTCCCTCTCAAACTGCAAAGGCTTGCACAAAAGAGGTCGATTACGTGGGGGTCGGACCTGTTTACACAACCCCTACTAAGGAGATCCCCGATCCCCAGATCGGACTGGGCGGTATGAAAGAGATGCTTGATATAGCAACGGTTCCAGGTGTTTGCCTTGGGGGAATTTCGCTTGAGCGTTTGCCTGCGGTACTGGAAAGCGGAGCCAAAAACTTTTCGCTGGTTCGCCCGCTTTGCGGCTCGGAACAACCGGAGAAGGTACTCAAAAAGATTGTCGAAATATCCCGAAATTTTGGAATACCACCTTTGCCCACCTCCAGATGACTGTTTGTCGTTGAATATAAGCAGCCTAATTGGCGGCACTTTTTCCGGCAATCTCGGTTTGTCAGATTGAGAATGACCGGATAAGCTCTTTGGTTGTCTTTTCTGTCGCAATCTTATCAGAACTTTTTTTAAAGCCCCTCCCCAAAAAACCGCAGAGAGGTATTTGGCTGAAGGTCTTTATCTAAAAGAATTACTTTCCTGAAAAATAAAAGACTTCTCGACTACCCTCCCGGCACGGTTCTTGTTTGCTAATAGTATCAGAGAACAAACAGTTTTAAATCTTCAATGAGGGTTGGAGCGCTTAAGATATTCCAACCGCATAGAAGTTCCAGCTCAACTGGAAACGATTACAAGGAGTTTTTATGAACCAGCCTCGTAAACAACCGAATCAAGATCCTCGAATGCAAATGCAGCAGCAACAGGGGGGATTCTGGCGTTTCTGGATATGGATACTTATTGCAGTTGTTGTCGGGTACTACTCTTTTGGTGACTTTGGCCCGCAAAGGGTATCTCTATCCTACTCGGAATTTAAGTCACAGGTAAGTGAGGGCAAGGTTGAATCGGTGACCATCCAGGGACAAACTATTCGGGGGGATTTTGAAGATGAGTATTCTCAGGTCGGCAATGATGGGGCCGATACAACTACTTATCAGGCGTTTCAGACCGTAAACCCGGGCTATGACAACGATGAGCTGATGGATATGCTTGAGCAAAACGATGTGGTTGTGAATGCTCAGACCGCCGACACCAACTGGTGGATTTGGGTGCTTGTTCTGGCGCTTCCGTGGCTTTTGATAATGTTCTGGGCGATGTATGTGCGTAACAAGATGATGAAAGGAATGGGCGGCGGCCAGGGGGGCGGCGGCGGCTTGTTTAACGTGGGTAAATCCCGTGCGCGTAAATATCAGAAGAAGACCAAAACTGGTGTGACCTTCAATGATGTGGCCGGTCTGGATAATGCCAAAAAGGATCTGCAGGAGATAGTGCAATATCTTAAAGATCCCAAGCGATTTATCGAACTTGGAGCCGAGATGCCTAAAGGTGTTTTGCTTATGGGGACACCCGGAACGGGTAAGACGCTGCTGGCTCGTGCGGTTGCCGGGGAAGCGGATGTGCCGTTTTATTCCATCAGCGGGTCGGAATTTATAGAAATGTTTGTCGGTGTGGGAGCGTCGCGTGTCAGGGACATGTTTACTAACGCCAAAAAGGAGCAGCCCGCGATTATTTTCATCGATGAGCTTGATTCGATCGGCCGTTCTCGCGGCGCCGGTGTTGGAGGGGGGCATGATGAGCGCGAGCAGACTCTTAACCAGATACTGTCGGAAATGGACGGATTTGAACAGCATGAATCGGTAGTAGTCATGGCGGCCACTAACAGACCCGATATTCTGGACCCGGCCCTCACTCGTCCGGGCCGATTCGATCGTCAGATCGTGCTGCACCGTCCCGAAAAGGATGCTCGTGTAAAAATACTGGAAATACATTCGCGGAAAGTGCCGCTGGACGATGATGTTGACCTGTCAAATGTAGCTGCAAGAACGGTGGGCTTTGCGGGGGCGGACCTGAGAAACCTTGTCAACGAGGCATCACTGCTTGCCGGGCGCAGAGAAAAGCATAAGGTCAGTATGGAGGAGTTTGATGAGGCGGCAGATAAGGTAATGCTTGGGCGCAGGCAGGAGATGAAAATAGGGGATGAAGAGAAGCGAAGTATCGCCTACCATGAAGCAGGCCATGCACTGGTGGCAAAAATACTTCCCAATACCGACCCGTTGCAGAAGGTTACGATTATTCCGCGGGGGCGAAGTCTTGGGGTGACACAGCAGATACCCGACCTGGATCGCCACAATCACAGTAAGGAGTATCTTATAAATCGAATAGCGATCGCCATGGGAGGACGGGCCGCGGAGAGAATAGTATTCGAAGACTATACAAACGGAGCGGCATCCGATATAAAGAACGCAACCGAGATCGCCCGGAAAATGGTTTGCCAATGGGGAATGAGCGATAAGATCGGACCGGCTGCATTTGCCCAGGGAGAGGAGCAGGTTTTTCTGGGCCGCGAAATGGCACAGCAAAAAAACTACAGCGAAGCTACCGGGCGAATAATCGATGAGGAAATACAGAGTTTTATCCTGGATGGGGAAAACACCGCACTGGAGATTCTGCGAAATCATCGGGAGGTGCTCGATGCAATCGCTGAGAATCTAATTGAAAAGGAAACTCTTCAGAAAAACGAAATAGAAGAGATTATCGAGAATATGAAAGAGTACGCCTGATCTTGGTGCTCACGAATCGGGCATGGCTGTTTACGAGAAGAGCGCGGCATTGAGCAAATGTGTCGCGCTTGTCTTTTAAATAGTTGATGCAATTGAGATGTCATACTTATATGTGTGCCCCTTTGTGTGTGCGTCAGTCGATTCTTTACAATTCCTTGTTGATTAGCTGGAATTTTAACCTTTGAGTGAGCCGCTCATTTATTCAGGATTGTAGGCAATAGTCGTTAAGAGTGTACTTCGTTCTGTTCGCCGGACAGGCTTGAGTAGAAGATTCTTGCCTCTTTTCCGGTACGTTCAGGGTAGGTGTGGGCAACCGACTGTGTGAAATGATTGAGCGCACTTTTTTTGAGCAGAGAAACCGTAGCTCCTCCGAATCCTTTACCGGTCAGTTTGGAACCGTAGATTCCGCTTATCCCTTGAGCTATTTGGACTAACATGTCCAGCTCAGGGGTACTGTTTTCAAAATTGGATTGTGAGCTGGTGTGAGAGGCATACATAAGTATACCCAGACCGCGAATATCCTCTTCCTGCAGCAGTTTCACACCCTTGAGCACACGCTCGTTTTCCCCGATTATGTGCTTTGCACGTCTGAAAACGGTCGGATCCATCTTACCTTTTTGCTTAATAAGATCCTCCATCGAGACGTCCCGAAGTGACTTTTTAGTTGAGCCAAGTTGGGAGAAATAGTCGACAGCAGCCAAACATTCGCGGTTTCTCTTTTTACATTCTTCAGTTGAAAATGACTGCGTAACTCCCGACGTGGTGATTGCCAGTGAGTATTTCTTATCGGGAACAGGTATTAAACTAAACTCATGCTTTCGGTGATCGGTAAAAGAGATATGGCCGGGTTTTGTGCAAATACATGACAGCCGATCCATCGAGCCGCATTCTACTCCCACGAACGTTTTTTCGGCATCAGCGCACAGTTGGACAAGTTCTCGGTCGTCGATCGATAAACCCAGGAGTTCCCGAAGTGCTAAAGCTGTTGATATCTCAAGAGCTGCCGATGAAGAAAGCCCGCATCCGATCGGTATATCACCGTCGATGACAGCAACAAAGGGGGGTATGGAATGACCGGCCTGCTTGAGCATCGCGCAGATCCCCAGAGGATAGTTGGCCCAGGCCTGTTCGGTTTGAGCTTGGATCTCCTCTGTGCTGACCTGTTTAGGAAAATGGGTCGAAACAAAAGTAAAGGTCGAATCTTTGGAGGGCGCCAGAGCAACTCGAATGGAATAATCGGTGGCACAACTGAGACTGTAACCCTCATGATAGGCGGTGTAGTTTCCCAGAATTTCCGCTCTTCCGGGTGTCTTTGCGATCACAGTTGGTTCCAGGCGAAATATATCACGGAAATATGAATGTAAATCCATCCCTCCCCCTTATGTTTGGTCAGCGCTTGAAGACAACCCCTCCATTCAGAATAGTCGTGGAGGCAAATCCGGTAAGTGTCATGTCTTCAAATGCCGAGTTGCGGCTCTTTGAGTAGAAATAGTCGGGCTTGACCGTCCATTGCTGATCGGGGTCGATCAGGGTGATATCGGCAGGGGCGTCTATGCTTAGACTGCCGCCGGAGACTCCAAGAATGCGGTTTGGAGCAAGGCTCATCTTCTCGATCATCTGTAACGGAGACAGTATATTCTTTTTTACCAGATAGCTGATAACCGCCCCCACGGAAGTTTCAAGGCCTACCACGCCGAAAGCGGCCGCTTCGAATTCCACATCTTTTTCTTCCGCGCAGTGTGGAGCGTGGTCGCTTGCTATCACATCAATTGTTCCGTCGGCAAGCCCCTCCATAATCGCTTTGCGATCTTTGGCCGAACGAAGCGGTGGGTTCATCTTTTTGTGCGTGTTGTAACCCATAACATCCTCATCGGTGAAAACAAAGTAGTGTGGGCAGGTTTCGCATGTCACCCTTACACCGCGCTTCTTGGCTTCCCGAACCATCCTGACCGATCCCGCCGTGGAAACATGGGCCACATGTATCCGGGCTCCGGTGTATTCTGCAAGCATAATATCTCTGGCAACGACTATATCCTCGGCGATGTTTGGGATACCGCGGATTCCCAGCTTTGTGGATACCGCACTTTCATTCATGTGCCCGTCACCCACCAGATCACGATCTTCGCAATGACAGATCACCGGAATGGAAAATTACTTTGAATAGTTGAACGCATGGCGCATCAGTGATGAATCCCGAACCGATAGGCCGTCGTCGCTGACCCCTCGTGCGCCTGCCCGAATCATCTCCCCAAAAGGCGAAAGCTCCTCACCGGCCAGTTTCTTGGTGATCGAACCTATCGGAAAAATTCTGCACGGGCAGTTTTCACCTCTTTGAATCACATATCGAATCTTAGACTCTTCATCCAGCACAGGATTGGTGTTTGGCATACAGGCTACTGCGGTAAATCCGCCTGCGGCCGCAGCCTGTGTGCCGGTTGCGATAGTCTCTTTGTCTTCCCTGCCGGGCTCACGAAGATGAACATGCATGTCCATGAGTCCCGGAACAACCCATTTACCGGAAGCGTCGATAGTCTCCTGCGCGGAAAAACCCTCGGGTATACTTTGCCCAACACCCAGAATTTTGCCCTCTGCCAGGGCAACATCAGCCTGTTCGTCGATCCCGTTTTGTGGATCGATCACCCGACCCCCGGTAATCAAAATGGATCGGGGCTGAGCCGACGGACCGATCGGATATTCCATACTCCCATAGCGCTTCTTATACATTCTCGTTTCCTCCCAACAGATACAACACCGCCATACGCGTGGCCACACCGTTTGTGACCTGATCGAGAATAACCGACCGTTTGCTGTCTGCAACATCGGACGCAAGTTCTATGCCGCGATTGATAGGCCCGGGGTGCATGACTATGACATCCTTGGACAGCATCCGAAGCTTTTCGATATCCAGTCCGTAGCGCTGACGGTACTCTCGAATGGATGGAAAAAGACCGCTTGCCTGGCGCTCGGTCTGAAGCCGCAAAAACATGACCACATCCGCCCCCTGCAGGGCCTGGTCCAGATCATCGGTAATCTTTACCCCCAGACTCTCCGGATGTTGCGGCATTAGAGTGGGCGGGGCGCAGAGGGTTACATCCATTCCCATCGTGGTCATGCCCCAGGCATTTGAGCGGGCAACCCGACTGTGAATAATATCTCCGATAATCGAAACTTTAAGCCCCTCCAGCCTTCCCAGCGCGCGACGAATAGTCATCATATCCAACAGCGCCTGGGTGGGGTGCTCATGAAGTCCGTCCCCGGCATTGATTATGACCGCATCGGTGCATTTAGTCAGAAACGCGGGAACTCCGGCAGCGCTGTGACGAACCACAACCATGTCGATTTTCATCGCGGCGATATTTCTAATTGTATCCTTTAGGGTTTCGCCCTTGTTGACCGAGCTTGTAGAAGTAGAAAAATTGAGAGGATTTGCGGAGAGACGTTTTTCGGCGAGTTCGAAAGAGAGGCGGGTGCGGGTGCTGTTTTCATAAAAAAGGTTGACGACAGTTTTTCCTCTGAGGGTCGGGACCTGTTTTATTTCCCGTTGAAGCACCTCGTAAAAACTGTCCGCAGTATCAAGTATCAGTGTAATGTCTTCTTTAGAAACGCCTTCCAATCCAAGCAGGTGCTGGATCTCAAGTCTCATCAGCGATCACCTTCTTCCAGTTGCATCAACCATAACGCATTATTCCCGTCTATTTCCGAAACATGCAGGGAAACTTCCTGATCTTTGCGGGTAGTCATCTTCTTTCCAACAAAATCCGCCCTTATCGGCAACTCTCTATGCCCCCGGTCCACCAGAACCGCAAGCTGAATAGAACGCGGTCTGCCGAAATCGGTCAGTGCATCCAAAGCCGCTCGAACTGTCCGTCCCGTATACAGTACATCATCCACAAGCAACACGTTTTTGCCGTTTATATCAAACGGTATATCGGTGACCTGCACCTTGGGCTGCTTGAAAGCGGTTCTGTAATCATCCCGATACAGAGTAACATCCAGCACTCCGTAATCGAGCCGAACCCCTTCTATCTCTTTGATCTTTTCGATTATACGTTTTGCAAGATAGACCCCGCGAGTCTGCATTCCCACGATACCGAGTGTACTCAGATCGGTATTTCGTTCCAGGATCTGGTGCGTCATGCGGGTAAGTGACCGCTGGAGGGCCGATTCGTTCATGAGCAATTCGATTTGTTTCATAGTAGGCCCAAAATAGTTCGTTTTCCGTATCATTAGCAAGATCCGCAAATACAATACCTGAAAAAAAGAGGACTGCCGGGTTTTTAATTGAGAATCGAAGACGTAGATTACTCTCGATAACGGGGCCTGGCTTAAGACGGTCACGATTTTTGCTAATCATATTCAAAAACCTGGATGGTTGAATAAACGGCCACATCTGCGAAAAGGAGGCTCTGGACATGTTTCACTACTATCTCGCGGGGCCGGGTGATGAAATCCCGACCGGTGTTTCAAATGCCGTGTACGACAGCACACGCCGGATGAAGGAGCCGGTAGTATGTATAAACATAAACCCCTTCATGCCCAGGGTAATCGAATCGGAGCAACTTGAGGCGGAGGAATCTATTTACGAGGATGATGTATTACCGTCATACATGGAGCGGTTGTTGCCGCCTCAGCAGTCCGACTGCAACGGTTTTTTTTGCCGTGAAGAGGTCGTCGAAACAGAACCCGAGGAAGTGTTTCCTCCATTCGATTCGAATCTCGCGA
>CAZPHU010000109.1:0-12063 GCA_964586285.1 uncultured Fibrobacterota bacterium
TCATTCCGGAAACTGGCACGTCTCGGGTGACACTGTATATATGGACGGCTTTGGTGTGCCTTTTGGCATAAGGTACAGCTTTGAAGAATCGATGCTGGTGACAGATCAGAGTGGTTCCAAGAGTTTTTTCATCGAAGCAGGAAACGGCGGCAGTGGAGGAAGCGGCGGCTCCGGCGGCAGTGGCGGTACTGGTGGAAGCGGCACAGGTTCCCTGTTAGGTACGTGGGAATGTTACAAGATAGAAATGGTAGACGAGGAAACAGGTCAGACCATGGTTTTTACTCAAAACGATGAAATGTGGTCAATGATTGGTGGTGTGGAGATTACTTTCACCTCCAATACCATTACCGTGACATATGAAGGAGAAGGGGCTGAGACGGTTCCCTATACCTATGAAAACGGGGTAATTACTGCTTATGACGAACCCTTGGAGGTTACCTTCGAATCTTCTGATCGCATGGTTATGGAAGATTCTTGGTCGAAAACGTATTTTATAAAGAAATAACTCACCGCGGCTTTTATCATTATTTCTACCTGTGTGAATCTTCACGCGGGTCGTTTTTTTCAGCGGCTTTACTTCGATCCGTGGGATTATTCTCACGGATCGTTTTTTTTTGCGCCCGGCAGGGCGTACCTGCTTGTTGCGTTACCCCCGCCCTTTTCTGCAATAGCCCTTTTGCTCCCACTCGGAGGAAGGCCGGTCGTTTTACCCGCTGCACTGGAAGCCACCGATAGTTAAGTCTTAAGTTGCCGGAAAGCACTAAAGGCTGCAAGAAGGGGCTGCAAGCTGCAGGAAGGTGTGAAAAGTTGCAAGAGGAGGGTAAAAATTTGCAAGAAGCCTCAAAAACGATGCTGGAAGCGGGTAAAATTGTGCTGGAAGTGAAAAAAAGTGTTGTTGGAAGACGATAAACCAGTGCAGGAAGATATAATTTTGTTGCAAGAAAGACCCAAAAAGGTGCAGGAAAGGGGTTTAAAGGTGCAGGAAAGGGGTTTAAAGGTGCAGGAAGAGGGATGAAAGTGTGCAGGAAGAGGGATGAAAGATGCAGGAAAGGGGGAGTGTCAAATTTTTTGTGTAAATTTAATCATCTTGACCATACCCACACATCCTTTCGTGATCTTTGATTCTTGATTCTGCGCTTTGGCGGAGAATGCATCGGCTGTGATCCCGCCGTAATCTGCCCTTAAATATTTTTATCAGTTATTCGTTTTTCAGATGTGGTTGAATCAAAAGGGGAAGAATGAAATCCTATAATTACTATTTGTTTGATGCCGACGGGACATTGATCGATACAACCGAGCTTATATACAGATGCTTCGTGAACACCTGCAAAACTTATGGAGGCTTTGAACTCGACCGGGAGACAATCGTATCCCATATCGGTATTCCTCTGCGCAAGCAGCTGGAAACCTATCTTGGGACTCTAAGCGACCAAAGAGCACAGGAGATAAGCGCGTTCCATATGAATTATCAGCTGTCTATCTTCGAAGATCATCTGGCACTTTTCCCCGGTGTACTTGAGGGGCTTAAAACCTTGCGTGAAATGGGCAGAAAACTGGCGATCGTAACATCCAGAAAACTCGATACGCTTGAACACTATACCCGTCATTTGAAGATATTCGATTTTTTCGATGTCGTGGTCACTCCCGAATCCACGGTTTTGCATAAGCCCGATCCGGAGCCGGCCCTCAAGGCACTCCAACTCCTCGGTACCGATGATCCCTCTAAGGCCCTTTTTGTCGGGGATGCGGTATTCGATATAAATTGCGGGAAGGCCGCGGGAATGGATACCGCATTTGTTTCATGGAGCCACAATGATTTAAACCGGCTGGGCGTAGTTCCAACATATATCATTAAAGATTTTTCCGAGCTTTTTCAGTAAATCGGAGTAATAAGTGAGAGGTTGCCGCAAATGAGTCGCTCGAGGGTAATTATTTTCATCTGCTGTTTAAGCGCTTTTGTTTTCTACGGCTGCCCGTCACTTCTTTCCCCCGGACAACCGCGGGAATCGGTAAACAGCCACCAGGACCAGCCTGGCGACAGTTCGAATATCGACAGCCTGGAAGTCGGCGAGGAGATGCAATTCTGCTGGTATGTGCTGTCCAATATTTTTATCTTTCAGGACAGACTTCCATCCGACCCGTTCACACTCTTTTCATCCCCGGGGTCGCTCTATGAATCGATGTCCGACCCGTACACGGCTTATATACCGCCGGGGGAGGCGGAAAACTTTTACGGCGGTTTTACCACTAAAACCGCTGGAATAGGAGTGGCATTAGACTCTGTTGCACTCGGATATATCATAGAAGATGTATTCAAAAATTCACCCGGCGAGCTTGCCGGATTAGCCCAAGGCGACATAATTACAGCCGTTGATAGTTTTGGCGTGGCGGGTATTACAATGCAGAGGCTGTCTTCCGTCACCGCGGGTGAAACAGGAGAATCACGGCAACTGCAAATTATTCGAGACAGCAGCAGTATAACTATTACCGTCGTCTTGGGTGAGTACAGCGCGCCCACAGTTTATGTCGACAGCATCGGGCCCCAGACTGCGGTAATCCGGCTAAAGGCGTTTCTTGAAGATACCGAACTAGATGGGGGATCCGCCGCCGAAATCCGTCAGGCGATAATCCGTACCGCCTGGGCTGATAATCTGATACTGGATTTGAGGGGGAATGGAGGCGGACTGCTGTCACAATGTATCGATATTGCCGGGCAGTTCCTTCCAAAAGCTTCGCCGATTATTAATGTAAAAAAGAGAGAATTCGACAATCTGACCTATATTGGGTATGAGACCGACACTACCTATTACACTCTTGAGAATGAGGGGCTCGCTTTAGATCGCAAACTGTCGATATTGGTGGATCACTACACCGCCAGTGCATCGGAGGTGCTTATCTGCGCACTGCGCGATAATTTATCCGGGGTACGGGTTGTCGGGACATACACTTACGGCAAGGCAAGCGGATGGTATCCTTATGATACTCCCGACAAAGGAGTCGCAACGGTAACCGGTATGCTCATAACGCCGATAAAAGGGGAACCGTACAACCTTGTAGGCATAAAACCCGACATTTCGGTAGATGAAACACAGGATGCACTGGATGTGGCATATAAAGAGATCAGCCCGGGACTGGCAAAAACTCGCCGGGCAGGTCCATCCTTAGCCTGGGTAGAGCAATTGGGTCCGTCCAAATGGGTTCCCGGATTAATTGTCGATTAGGTTATCTGCCTGACAAAAGCATGTTCTTCCAGCATGTTATTTGCCTATGTGTTTTGTTTTCTGATTTCTTGATCCTAAAACTCTCTGAGTCTACGGCTTTGCCCGACTTAGAACTCAACTCGTTTACCCTAATTCTTTTGCCTTCGTCCTTTAGGATAAGAACGTTGGCAATCCTGCATGTGGTAATAAAAAAGAAGGTAATGCCTGTAGCGGCTTTCGGCGATCTCTCCCTGAGAAACGAGTCGTTTTACACTGCAGTCCGGTTCGTTCTCATGGATACAGTTGCCGAATCTACAATCTTTTCCCGCATCGTTTATTTCCGGGAAATAGTGTGAAACTTCCTCCGGCGACACCACCGGCAGGTCGATAAATGCAAATCCCGGTGTATCTGCGATATAACCTCCCGAGGGAAGCTTTATCAGAGTCGAAGTGGTGGTAGTGTGCACTCCTCTTCCGATTGCCGAAAGCTCGGAGGTACGGAAATATCTCTGGGGTAATATGCATGAAAGCAGCGTACTTTTACCGACGCCCGACACTCCGGCAAATATCGAACGCTTGTCGGTACATTCCCGAATGATCGTGTCGATATTATAGCCGGTGCACGCGGACGTATCGATTACATCATATCCTATTGCCGAATACAACGAATGTATATGTTGCAGCAACTCCCCGGAATTCTTATCGATGAGGTCAACCTTGTTACAGACGATTCGTGGAGAGAAACCGTAGTACTCGGCTGCAAATAAAAAGCGGTCGAAAGTTACCAGGTCGGCAGCGGGCTCCACGACGGTAGTAATAAAGACCACCTGGTCCATATTTGCGATAGGGGGGCGGGGAAGAAAGTTCCTCCTCTTGTGAGTCTTAAGTACGATTGCTTCCAGCGAATCTCGATTGGTTATCTGAATATCTACATGATCCCCGGTACATATCCGACTTCTGCGATGCCGTAGTACTCCCGTGATAGTCGCCTTCACCAAAGCGCCGTCACAATCGACTACATAGTAATTTTTTTGTTCTTCTATTACCAGACCGGTTCGAATGCCGTCAGTCATATATGGGCGAACCTGTGGTTAAATTAAAACTCATTGGCATTTTTAATTCAGTCAATAACCGCCTCCGTTCTCGTGGCTTTCAAAAATCCAGGCATAAAACAGTCGCCCGGCAAAATTGGTATAAGAGCCCTTTGGTTGAGTCCAATTGTAAGATGCCGTCGTACAGCTTAAAAAATAGCCTTGTGCTAATCGGGAATAAAAGGTATTACGTAACAAATAGATGAATTGGATTGCGTCGTCTTTATATTTTAGATCTTTACGAGGTTTAAAGGAGGTGAAATGAGATCGGTATATTTTCAGCTTATTAGCGGGGCGGCGGGTGATATGATCCTGTCATCTCTGATTGATTTGGGTGTGCCGGTGGCTTTTTTGAAAGAACAGTTCGAAAGGTTGCCGATAGAGGGACTTTCTATCGATACAGAATCGGTCGTGCGAGGCGGAATTACCTGTAAGAAGCTTAAACTCAGTTGGAGTGAACAAAAAAAGTATAGACACCTGCCGGATATACTTTCGCTGATTCGTGAGGGTGATTACAGCAGTAAAGTATTTGAAAACTGCGAGAAAGTATTGATGCGTATCGCACGCGCAGAAGCGAGGGTGCACGGTGTTGATCTTGAGAAGGTCCATTTTCATGAAATCGGCGCAGTCGATACTATCGTCGATGTGCTTGGAACCAGTCTGGCTTTAGAGTATCTGGAGGTTGATGAGATTCATTTTTCTACCTTGACGGTTGGGCATGGAGTAATCGATTGTGCACACGGAACCATGCCGGTGCCGGTTCCGGCTACGGCTCTGATGCTGGAGGGGTTTGTTTTTAAAACAGTTGATATAGAAACCGAGATATTGACCCCTACAGGATGTGCGCTGCTGACTGCTTTGGGCTCCCAGCGGCAGAATGCCTCGGCAAAGGGGGGTGTGCCCAAAAGTGTTGGGTATGGGACGGGAGAAAAGGAGTTTGGAAGAATCCCAAATGTCATTCGAGCAACTCTTATCCAATCGGAGCAAAAAGATGATCCGATTGAAAAAGACACCGTGCAAAACAAGGTTACCGTATTGGAATCGGATATGGATCATATCAGCGGTGAGGTTATGGCTTTCGTGGCGCAAGAGTTGTTTAAGCTCGGTGCTCTGGATGTAAGTTGGGTATCGGTATACATGAAAAAGGGGCGGCCGGGGTACAGATTGACCGTGGTATGCAATACTGATGATTGCAGCAAAATTATGCATTGCATATTCATCAATACCCGCACGCTGGGTGTACGATATCATGAATGCAAAAGGGTGACTCTGCCAAGGAAATCGTCAAAATCCAAGCTGCTTGGAAACCAGATCGAGACAAAGCGTTTCGAAATAGAAGGGAAGCACTATTCCAAAGCAGAGTACGAGTCGCTTGCCGCACTGGCCCGAAAAGAAAACATCCCCTTGATCGATTTGTATGATGAATATGGACGAGAAGAATCGTCCCCACGTTAAACGGGACGGTTTGTTTCTTGTTCCGGTGATCAGGGATGAAGTATTTTTCAATAAATTAAAAAGATTTAAATAGCCTTTATTTACCGTCTGAGGAGGAAACATGAAAAAACTATTCACATCGGAGAGCGTTTCGCAGGGGCATCCCGATAAGGTCGCCGATCAAATTTCAGATGCGATCCTTGATGCGATGCTTGCCCAGGATCCAGACTCACGCGTTGCCTGCGAGACCATGGTTACAACAGGACTTGTTGTAGTTGCCGGTGAGATAACCTCCAAGGCGGTAGTTGATATTCCTTCCATAGTTCGTGCTACGGTAAAGGAAATCGGATACACCAATCCTCACTATGGTTTTGATTACGAGAATTGCGCGGTGATGGTATCGCTTGATCAGCAATCTCCCGACATCTCTCAGGGTGTTACGGAGGGCAAGGGGATGTACAAAGAGCAGGGGGCCGGTGACCAGGGGCTTATGTTCGGATTTGCCTGCAACGAAACCAAGGCCTACATGCCCTTAGGTATTTATCTTGCGCATCGTCTCGTGGAGGAGCTGACCAGGGCACGGGAAAAGGGCCTTATAAAGTATCTTCGCCCCGACTCCAAATCCCAGGTTACAATCGAATATGAAGGTCTCAAGCCGCTTCGCGTGGACACGGTAGTAATATCGACTCAGCATGATCCTGATGTAAAACATGCGGTACTTAAGAAGGATATGATCGAGAAGATCATAAAGAAAGTCATTCCGGCCGGGCTTTTGGACGACAAGACTATCTATCATATAAATCCGACCGGCCGATTTGTAATCGGCGGTCCAAAGGGTGATTGCGGCCTGACCGGAAGAAAGATCATAGTCGACACTTACGGCGGATACGGAGCACACGGTGGTGGTGCCTTCTCGGGAAAAGATCCCTCCAAGGTCGATCGCAGCGCAGCTTACGCGGCAAGATGGGTTGCTAAAAATATCGTTGCGGCAAAACTGGCCTCGCATTGTGAGGTACAGGTATCCTATGCAATAGGTGTTTCCAAACCAATTTCAATAAATGTGCAGACATACGGAACCGGTCTGATCCCTGATGATGAGATATGTACTATCATCAAGGAAGTATTCGATTTGCGTCCGTCCGCAATAATCGAAAGACTCGATCTGAAACGCCCTATCTATCGCGATACGGCTCGAAATGGGCATTTCGGCAGAAATCTTAAGAATTTTACCTGGGAAAAACTCGACATGGTAAATGCGATTAAGGAAGCGGTGAAATCTTAACAAGCCGATTTTTGACGGTTGAAAGACCAGGATTTACCAAGGTCGCATTCTCACATATTCGGCTGGGGAGGAAAATGTCTACTTCCCGGCCGATTTTTATCTTAAGAACCGTTTCATGTCTAGTTAAGGAAATTCAGGGGACGTTTTTGGCTGTCGTTTGCCCATGACAGGCTTAGGGGTGCCGGTATGCGGCGCCGTTTTTTGACCCCTTCAGTAAATATGCACCATTTGCCGGGCGTAATAAGGTTCCAAATAAGTTTGTCAGCGTTAGTTTAACCGCTTTTTTCTACTACCCGCACAGGTAAAATGAGGATGATTCAAAAAAAAATCCTGGGATTGCTGATTTTGCCGCTATATGTTGTAGCCGCAGCAGGTTCAATTACAATCACAGAAAATACTCAGCGGCGTTTGAGCTTTGTATTCGAGCTGCAAGGCTTTGAGACTTCCGTATCAGATCGGGACGGGGAGCCCTCGACTAATTTTCATTTTGACGGGCAAAACGCGCTAATCGAAGCCGCAGGGGAAGTCGTTCTTCCGGCTCAAGCCCTTCATGTGGGAGTGCCGGCAACAAACGACATACAAGTTACGTTTACCTCTCTGGAGACCAGGACGGTTTCTTTGGATGCCCTTCCCGGAGTTCATCCCGAAGATGATTCAGCCGCATCACCTGTCGCATTTGCAAATCCCTGGATAAGCCAACCAAAATACAGCGTAACTCGTGGATTGCGAAGCGCAAAGTTGCTTATTAGGCCGGTAATGGTTAATCGCGATCAACGTATCGCCACAGTATTGCAAAAAGGTGTCTGCACGATTGAATTTCCTGCGCACACCGGAAGCTCCGCCGGCATCGCGATGCCCAATTCATACAGGGAGTATTTTGAAGATCTGCTGATAAACTATTCTGTTGCCCGGGCGTGGCATACGGGCGGGCAGGCCGGCCTGACAAAAACACTAAGCACAGCCGAACTCTCCCCCGGTAAAAATGTTCTGACTTTCGAGGTCGGTGACGGGCACAACGATTTTAACGAGACAACGGTGCGGGAAAACGGGCTTGTCCGGATAAACGCTAAAGACATATTACAGGCATTCTCGGGGCGGGTGAGATTCGAAGAGCTGACTCTATATGCGGGAACCAAACACCCCTTGAACGACACCGTCCCGTCCCCCGACAGTATACCCGCAGGAGTCGAACCTATTCCGGTGATTGTCATTGACAAAAATAATGACGGAGATGTGGATGAAGGGGACTATCTGATCGCATATGTTTCCGAAACATCAGACTGGGTATTCAATGAGAAAACTCAATCCTACGAGTTTATGATCCATCCATTTGACGATTACAGGACATATTGGTTGTCACGTGAAGGCAAATCACTACTTATGCAGCCCTTTGATACCGTGGCGGCAAATGCCGATGATACAGTCGATTATTTTGAAGATCATATAATGTATAAAAGAACATCCGCACTCACCAAAAAACATGAGGTGGACGGGGGCGACAAGTGGATATGGAAGCGGCTGCACAGCAATGAGTCATCCCTCTCCTTTACCATTGACTTACCCGGTGCCACCCGCAAAGATTCTTCCGCTTTTCTAAAGGTTATTTCGGGGGCGCGAAGTGTCGGTGCTGAGGCAATAGTCAACTTGAATGCAAAGCCCTTGTGTGACACATGCGGCAGTAATCAGTGGCAGGAAATAAACGATTGGAGCGGATCAAGGGTAAGGATCGATTACGAGGGAGCGAGTGGAGAGAATCATTACTTTGAAATCGATGCAGTCAAGGTTAAATATCAGCGAACTCTTTCCATGAAGAATAGCTCAGAGCTGCTTATATACTCTGCGCCCGGAACCGGTACCGTAGCCTATCATCTGACCGACCTTCCATCCGAGGAGTGCATAATTGTCAAGGTCGGTGATACAGACGGCCAAACTCAGCTGATTGCTCATCTAGAAAAAAATCAAACGCAGTATACGTTTATCGACTCCGCCGGAAAAGGGGCGCGCTATTTTGTTGCCGCGTACAGTAAAATAAGTTCGGTGAATACTTCCCTGAAGACTCTGCCTAACGCGAGCCAATATGTTCTCGGGGGTTGCAGGAAGCCAACCAATAAAGGCGACTATCTGATTATTACCCCCGAATCGATGCTGGAGCAGAGCATAAGACTGGCACGCCACAAAAAGGAAATCGGTCGATTCAGTTATCCGCGAGTCGTGGTGCTGGATGATATATTTCGGGATTTTTCCGGCGGTACTCGCGATCCGGCGGCTATCCGAAATTTTCTTTTTTATGCGGTTAATTATTGGAGCAGAGTTCCGGAGTATGTTGTATTGATGGGTAACGGCAACTATGACCATAAACAGTACACAACTACGGAACAAAGCCAAATTCCTGTTGCTGTACATGGGAATAATTGTCTTGACGACTTTTACAGTTATTTGGATGAGGGTGAAGCTCCAAACAGCAGCAATTCGACATCGGATATTTTTCTTGGACGCATATCGGCGAATAATTCTACGGAAGCGGCTGCTGTTGTGGACAAAATAATTGAGATGGAGGGACCCGAGGCTGATTTCGGGGCTTGGCGAAACAGGTTTCTTCTGGTTGCCGATGATGATATGCAGGTAAATGAAACGGGACTTATTCCCGACGATATCGACAACCACCACGTGTCTTCCGAGGAGGTTATGAAAGCGGCCTTGAATAATAATCCGGCCATCGATATTAGAAAAGTTTACCTGTTTGAGTATCCGTGGGATGATTTTCATGAGAAGCCCGAAGCATATCGTACGCTGATCAATGAAATCAACAACGGTGTGGGAATGGTCAACTATTTTGGTCACGGCAGCAAGGATGTTTGGGCGGATGAGCATATTTTCAGAAACGAGAGCGTCGGTAACCTCACTAACGATAAACGCTACCCCATAGTTACATCATTTAGCTGTAATGTGGGACAGTTCGATTATCCCAATAGAGACTGCCTTTCCGGAGCGCTGGTAAAAGCGCCGGGGGCGGGAGCGATTGCCGCAATTTCAAGCGCCCGTAAGGCATACGCAACCGAAAATGAGAACTTGGCCACTGAATTTTATAACCTTTTAACCGACTCCGATAAAACTCGCACCATAGGACAAGCTCTGAGTCTGGCTAAAAAAAACGAGCGCAACTATAACAGTATCTCCTATTCAATTCTTGGTGATCCATCCATTCGACTGTTGAAAATTACCGATTCGGTTGATGTCAGGATTTATGATAAAGAAGGCAAGAGCATCGACAGCCTCAAGGCGATGCAGACGGTTACGGTTCGTGGTACAGTTTTGCGAAACGGTGTGCCCAACGCGAGATACGGAACAGCCGAAAAACCCGCTTACGTGCAACTGGCACTTTACAATCCGGTTCAAGACAGTGTCACAAGAAAAGATCAGGGGAGTAAAAACGTTCACTACTCCTTGCCGGGTGCCCCCGTGTTTATCGGTAACACTCAGGTAATCGCCGGAAAATTTGAACAGACCATTTTCCTGCCCAAGCGGGTCTCTTTTAATGACCCTGGTGTTCATTTGCTCGCCTATGCCTGGGATGATGAGAATATCGCTACAGGTCTCAAGGACAGTATCGTCTTTGACGGTACGGAACAAATAGAATTGAATGATACCACCGGACCGCGTGTGCTAATTTCACCGGTTTATGATAATGCCCGCTTCGATGGAAATGTCGGTTTTACAGATAAGGTGACGGCGATGCTTCCGGTGGAGCTGAATATACAGGTGTATGATGAGAACGGTATAGATGTGGTCGGTTCCGGACCCGATGAGGGGTTGACAATGGAAATTGTTGGAGCGATTGCCAAACAGAGTATCAGTCATAAGTTCAAGTTTGTTGAAGGTGATTATAGAAATGGAGCCGCAACGATTGTATTTGACAACAGCCGTTTGAAAAAAGGCAGCTACGAGATGATTATTACCGCCGGGGATCTGTTGGGAAATATCAGTAAAACCAAAGTGGAATTGGATGTTACCGACGAAAGTATGTTTAAAATGGGTAAAGTGTTCAATTATCCCAATCCGGTGCGTATGGGGCGGGGGACACGTTTCTTTTTCTACCAGAGCAATACGCATGCGAACAATGAAAGCTACTGGAGGGGAACGGTTGACGCGACAATTAAGATTTATACACTTTCGGGCAAACTGATTCGGATAATACAAAACGCACAAAACGGGCACTACTGGGACCTTCGGGACCAGGCGGGCAATCTGCTTTCACCAAACATCTACCTGTACAGAATCACCACCGATGTGGAGATGAGTGAGCTTACAAGTGAAGAGAAAAGCCCGGTGCAAAAACTGGTAATTCATCCGCCGAGATAATCACTTCGGTCCCAGTTTATCCCGAAACAGTTTCTCCAGAATGTGAACTATTTCCTCGGGCGTGTAGAGGTGATCCTCCTCTTTTTCATAGGAGGAGATTTCTTCTTCCATTATATCCATTGTATGGGCGATAAGCTTCAGGCGACTGTTGAGAACATCCGCATCATTTGTATCCCAGTAACCGCCTTCATCGACGACTTCCAAATTGGGGATATATGCCTTTTTGAGGTATCTAAGCAAACCGCAAATCCAAATATGGGTAGCGGGAGGCGCGAATTGCGTTTTAACCGAGATCCACGTATCGGCATTATCCGGATTAAGTGCCAGGACTCGGGGGTCTACTAAGTTGCCTTCCCTGTTTAAAAAAAAGAAAAGCGGCTCGGATCGGGCATGCGGCAAGATTGATATCCCAGAAATATTGAAGTCTTTTGCCATGGATGCGAGACCCTCAGAGGTCTTTTCGGTAGACCATTTACAGTGCATAGTTTCTGCTATGTCCTGCAATTCATAGAATAAAGAGTTTACCTCTGTATTCGCACCCAGTGTGCCACGATAATGAATGGTTATCCCCATGTTCTTCTGCTCCTGTGAGTGTTTACCCAAATATAAAAAATGCAAAAACCAGTCCAGGATTTCGGTGGCTCGGTGGCTCGGTGGCTCGGTGGCTCGGTGGCTCGGTGGCTCGGTGGCTCGGTGG
>CAZPHU010000110.1:0-12058 GCA_964586285.1 uncultured Fibrobacterota bacterium
CCGGATGATGTTTCGGAACTGATGTCGTATACCCTGGGCTCTACCTGGTGGGATCGTTTATCTAAAACTAACTCACCCCTGGCGTTATAAAGCACTAAGGATCTGTGGGGGAGTAAAATATTCAGTCGTTTATTGTCGATTCTGATATGGTTTTCTCCGGTTCTTTTTATCCGGTTGCTTTTAGTTGGGGCAGCCTGGGAGGGAGTGAATTTAATCCAATCTATCTGATAATCACATACAACATCGGGTTCCGGCGGTCCTTCTATCCATCTTTGTGCCGACCACGTGTTTAGCTTAAGCGCATACGGGGCTGTAATGGAGATCGGGTTTCCATCATACTCATAGCGATACAGTACACGATCATCTGCAAACCACTCTATGTATTCAGGTGTTATATCGAATCCGTACACATGAAAATCGGCAGATGGATTGAAGCCAAGGTCGATATCGGGTCTCGTGTCCCAGCTGGTTTTGCCATGCTCATGCAGCGCAAGATGCACCTCACCGCCGGAGCCGTCGAAAGATTTAGTCAGGAACTCGATATCGATTTCCTGCTTTGTACCGTCACTACCCGAACCGTCCAGCGCCGTGTTGTCCCAATCTATCGTATAAAAAGAGTTGAGAACACCCGATACACTTGAGGGCTTTGCACGCATTTCCCACTTACCATATAAAAATTCTTGGCGTGTCTGGAGGGCCGAACTCAAGAAACCGTCACTGCTGCTGTTTATAAAATGCAAATGAAGAATTCCATCCTCAACAAAGCAGCGGTCTCTTCCGGTTTGCCCGCCGTGTTCTTTCCAGGTCGCAACAAGCCAGGTCGTGCTGTTCAGGGTGTCCCCATCGAAATCATCAAAGAAAGGGGAGTTAACGTATGATTCACCGTTAGGTGCCTGGGAAAAGGCGATAGTTGATAGTAGTAGCGCCAGAGCAGGTATGCAGATATTTTTCATGTTTTTCTCCCGTGAACGTTTAGAAAACGCCTGTCTTGAAGTTTGTCGGGGCTGTATGTCTATTATATGAATATAGCACCATCTGCTCAAGAACATCTTTTTTTTTACACCATCTTTTCTCTCAGTCGTAAGCTTATGGTCGACGATCAATCGAAAAATTTTAAGAGATACCGCAATTTGATTGATTACTGCAATTGAATCTCGAAAAATACCGAAAAGCAAAAAGGGCGGACACACGGTCCGCCCCGGGGGATAAATTAGTCAAAAGACATTTCAGCAAGTATAGGATTACCGCTTTGTGTGCCTGGTTTCTTTGCTTTGTTTGGGATTTTTAATTCCAAGAACTACCTAAGTATCCTGAGAACCACGCATCATGATCAGTTTGCCCGAGCGAACCGATTCAATAATTCCAAACTTCTCAAAGAGTGAATGCACCGAGTTTAGCTTGTCGGAATTGCCGGTCACCTCGAAAGTCATTGACAGCTCATCCATATCCACAGAGCGGCATTTGAAATGATCGGCTATCTGTAGTACCTCTGTTCTGGTTTCGGGTGAGCAGTTAACCTTAATAAGCGCCAGTTCCCGTTCGATCGTGTAATCGCCGGTATGATCACGGGCGTGGATCACATCCACGAGTTTGTTAAGCTGGTGGATTATCTGATCCAATGTCCGGGGATCGCCCGATGCTACCAGGTTCATGCGGGAGTATGGTGTGCCGTAGGATGGTGAAACCACTACACTTTCAAGATTAAATCCCCGGCGGGAAAACACCAGCGCAATTCGAATCAAAACCCCCGGTTTGTTGTTAACCAGAAGGCTTATGGTATGTTTGTCATCCGGTTTTTTTTCCATCGTGTATAAGTCCTTTCAGTCGGGTATTAATTTTGGATAGGCGGTTCAAGCAGCATGGAATCATATCCTTTGCCTGCCGGAATCATGGGAAACACATTTTCCTGTTTCTCTACATGCGCATGGATCAGGCAGGGACCTTGACTGTATGCCAGCGCTTCCGAAAGCACCTTCTCCATCTCATCGCGCTTGGAAATACCCATCGCTTTTATTCCGTAAGCCTTTGCCAGCATCACAAAATCGGGATTACCCACCAAATCGACACCGATTGTGCGATTGTCAAAAAACAAGTGCTGCCATTGACGGACCATTCCAAGGTACTTATTATCCAAAATGATTATCTTTATAGGAAGCTTGTTGATCGCGGCGGTCGCAAGCTCGGCCTGTGTCATCTGAAAGCCCCCGTCACCACTAATCGAGACGACCAGCTCACCGGGGCGAGCCATCTGGGCACCGATAGCCGCTGGAAGACCAAAACCCATGGTTCCGGCTCCGCCGGAGGAGAGCCAGTGATCGGGCTGCAATGTCTTGCAAAACTGCGCCGCCCACATCTGATGTTGACCCACATCGGTGACAATCACTGCCTTGCTCTGCGTCATCTCATCGATCTTTTGCAGTACTTCCTGAGCTTTCAGGCCGCCCTCGGCATCATAGCGGAGAGGATATTTTTGTTTCCAGCCGTCAATCTTTTCTAACCAGGCGGTTGTATCAAGCTTATGCACCTGTGCGATAAGCTCCTCCACGACAGGCTTGGCGTCCCCAAGAATGAAATGGTCTACCGTAAGCATTTTGTTTTTTTCCGCCGGATCGATATCGATATGTATCTTTTTTGCCGTTGGGCAGAACAGTTTCGGATCGCCGATAATCCTGTCATCCCATCGTGAGCCAATCGAAACGATGCAGTCGCACTCCTGAATAGCCTTGTTCGCGTATGCCGTTCCGTGCATACCTAGCATTCCCACGCTCAGCGGATGCGTCTCGGGGAAAGCACCTTTTCCAAGCAGGGTCGTAGTTACCGGAATCTGAGCTTTCTCAGCAAGTTTCAAAACGGCCTCATGCGCGTTTGAGAGCAGTGCACCATGGCCGACCAGAAGAATAGGGCAGCTCGAGCCGTTGATCGCCTCCGCCGCGCGGGCAAGCTCCTTATGATCGAAAGATTCCGGAACAGCGTAGCCGGGCAGATCGAGTGATATGTCGAAATCGGGAACAAACATTGTGGAGGAAATATCCTTGGGCATGTCGATAAGTACCGGACCGGGTCTCCCCGTATGAGCAATATGGAATGCTTCCTTTATGACCCGGGCAATATCGTTGACATCTTTTACCAGGTAAGAATGCTTGACTACCGGAAAAGAGATCCCCGATACGTCTGCTTCCTGGAAAGCCTCCAGTCCGAGGTGAGCCGATGAAACCTGCCCGCAGATAACAACCATGGGCACCGAGTCCATATGTGCGGTCAGCAGGCCAGTGACAGCGTTGGTTGCTCCGGGACCGGAGGTCACAAGCGCCACACCGGTTCGGTTGCTTGCTCGGGCATAACCGTCGGCCATGTGGGTCGCGCCCTGCTCGTGACGGCTGAGGATCAGTTTGATCGTCGAGTCGTGAAGCGCATCGAAAATCGGGATGTTCGCTCCGCCGGGGTAACCGAAAATATGGGTAACCCCTTCCTTTTCGCAGGCGGCAATCAGTGCCTGAGCACCGGTAATCTTTAAACCTGACATCTGTAGAACTCCTCTATTATAGTCATTTCTTGTTTATCTAAAAAAAAGGCTGTGAATGATTAAGTTTTTGGATGAGTGAGATGCGCGTTTGAACGTGTAAGACCTGCGGACGCTTTTCTCTATGAACCAAAGCTCAAAGGCAGGTTGATCGAGCGCTTTCAGGAATTCAGGCACGCATTTTCTGACGCAATGCACAATCGGCTAATACCAGCGCGGCCATACTCTCCACGATCGGAATCGCGCGGGGTACTACGCAGGGATCATGCCGCCCCTTGGCTTCCAGCTCTGTTTCGTTGCCGTCGAAATCGACCGTCTTCTGCTTTTGACCGATAGTTGCCGGAGGCTTAAACCCGATCCGAAACAGAATCGGTTCTCCATTGGATATGCCTCCCTGTATGCCGCCGCTATGGTTTGTCACAGTGCCCAGTCTACCGTCTTTTAGTACAAACATGTCGTTGTGCTCGGAGCCGCGCATGCGGCTGCCTTCAAACCCCGAGCCGATCTCGAAAGCCTTGGTGGCGGGGATAGAAAGCATGGCCTGGGCAAGAAGCGCCTCCAGTTTCTCAAACACCGGCTCCCCCCAGCCCGCGGGAATATTTCGGCAAACACAGCTGACTGTTCCGCCCAGAGAATCCGCTTTGTCTTTGGCATCTTCGATGAGTGCGGCCATCCTGTCAACCGTGCCGCTTTCGGGGCAACGAACAAAAGATGCATCCACCCGGGTGCGATCAATTGTTTGCGGATCGATATCCTTTGCATCCACGCTGCCTACCGACTGTACCCAGGCAACTATCTCAATTCCGTAGGTCAGGCGAAGGAACTTCTCGGCGATTGCCCCGGCGGCAACCCGGCCGATCGACTCACGTGCACTGGACCGTCCACCCCCGCTTGCCGCACGGATACCGTATTTCATCTGGTAGGTGTAGTCGGCATGGCTTGGACGAGGCACTTTGGCCATCTCCTGATAGTCGCCAGGCCGCTGATCTTTGTTGGGAACAAAAAGACCGATCGGCGTACCCAACGTAAGGCCGTTTTCGGTCCCGGAGAGAATGGTAACCCGATCCTTCTCATCACGCGGCGTACTGAAGTCGCTCTGTCCCGGACGACGTCTGTCCAGCTGAGGCTGGATATCGGCCTCCGTCAGCTCCATCCGAGAAGGGCAACCGTCAACAATCGCCCCAACACCCTTACAATGTGATTCACCAAATGTAGTTACCCTGAATAGTCTACCGAATGTACTGGACATTTAAATACCCTTACTTGCGAAATAACTGTTTCTTTCCAATGCGTCAATAATCGCCTGCACAACCTGATCGGGAGTCAGTGAAGTGGTTTCAATTTTCACATCGGCGATGCGAGAATAAACCTCGTCGCGCATACGATGTACCTTTCGGACTCCCTCAACCGTTGGATCATCACGAAGCCAGGCTGGAATTCCTTTGCGCTCCATGCGCCGGAAGATAACTTCCGGTTCCGCTTCAAGATAAATTATGGCTCCCATCCGATTCAGTATCAGATCGTTGCCTTCCCGAAGCGGAGCACCGCCGCCGGTTGCCAGAACCGCCGTGGCTTCCGATTGCATCGCGCATAGAGCATCCCGCTCCAGTTCGCCAAATGATTGCTCACCTTTTTCGATGAAAATATCGCGGCACCGCTTCTTTAAACCACTGCGTGCTTCATACAGTTGTTCGACACGGTTGTCGAGGTCTACAAAAGGCAGCTTCAACAATCGGGCAAGTATTCGTCCTATGGTTGTTTTACCGCATGATGCAAATCCGATCAGGACAATATGCGGAATTCGCCCCGATCGTTTTTTTTCCACTACCAATTTACAACTCCGACGGATTCAGTCTTCAAAGTTTTTCATATAGGGGAGACTTGATGCGGTTTGCAATATCCGGTCTCGCCGCTGGTTGAGTACCTCGGTTGTATCCCAGGTTCCTTCTAAAAATGCTTTACGGAAGGAGTCCGGCATCGAAATGTCATAAATCCGGTCACGAACGGTGATTTTTAAGTTCTCTATATCGATCTGCAGAACGCTGTCGGGGTACTGTTCCACAAGCTCCATAAGGTTCCTTGCGCTCTGCTCATCAACGGCAACCGCCGGCATTCCCATGGATGCACAGTTTCCTGCAAAAATATCCGCAAACGATTCTCCTATCAGAGCACGTATGCCGAATCCGGCAAGCGATTGCGGGGCGTGCTCGCGTGATGATCCGCAGCCAAAGTTTTTATTCACAAGAAGAATATCATGCCCTTTGAATTTCTCCTCGTTTAAAGGATGCTTGCGCGGTTTCATGTTCTCATCAAAGCGCTCATCGTAAAAGGCAAAATCGCCTAGTCCCTCAAAGCTGGTGCATCGCATGAAGCGAGCCGGTATGATGGCGTCGGTGTCTATGTCGTTTCCCGGCACGGGAACTCCCTTACCGGTGATTGCGGTTATTCTTTTCGTATTCTGTTCCATATTCTCATACCTGCTGGTTTGAATGAAATATATCGTTTAACGCTTTCCGGGGTTTTTTGCATGCCCCTCTAACCGGTATTCCTTATGTTCGAGATCGTCCTTTCTTTTTTGTCATCCTCGCGATTAATCCAGCTCCTGCCGGCCAGGCGGATGGTGCGAAGGTGAACAGCCGGTGTGTTAACCGGCTGGACGGACGGCGTAAGACTAACCTGCTACGTCACGAACGTCGGTAACCTTTCCGTTGATTGCCGCCGCGGCAACCATCGCCGGACTCATCAGCAGCGTTCGGCCTTTCGGCGATCCCTGTCTGCCGATAAAATTGCGGTTGGATGAGCTGGCACATACCTGATCTCCCGACAGTTTGTCGGGATTCATCCCCAGACACATCGAACACCCCGCGTTTCTCCAGGAGAAGCCGGCGTCGGTAAAGATTTTATCCAGCCCTTCATCCTCAGCCTGCATCTTCACCCGCTGGGAACCAGGCACAACCAAAGCATCGATACCTGGCGCAACTCTCTTACCCTCGACAATGCGGGCTGCCTCCCGCAGATCGGAAATGCGGCTGTTTGTGCAGGAGCCCAAAAACGCAACGTTTATGGGCATTCCCAGTATAGGTGTGCCTTCCTCAAAACCCATGTGTCTATACGCTTTTTGGGCGGCTTCGCGGTCGTTTTCTGGAAGCTCGTCTATTTTGGGCATATTATGAGTTACCTGTATCGCCTGCCCGGGATTGATCCCCCAGGTTACCATCGGTTCAAGCTCATCCACATTCATGGTGACAATGTCGTCATACGCAGCATCTTTATCCGATGAGATACTCTTCCAGTAAGCAACCGCCCTTTCGAAATTCTCACCCTCCGGAGCGTAAGGTCTGCCCTTTATGTAATCAAATGTAGTCTGATCCGGGTTGACATAGCCCGCGCGCGCACCCCCCTCGATACTCATGTTGCAGATCGTCATTCGCTCTTCCATACTTATCGCCTCTACGGCGGGACCGGCGTACTCGTATGCATACCCCAGACCGCCTTTGACTCCCAGCATGGCCATGATATTCAAGATTATATCCTTGGCGTAAACACCCTTACCAGGCGTCCCGTCTATCTGTATTCGTCGCACCTTGGGCTTACTGAGCGCAAGGGTCTGTGTAGCCAGAACATCACGTATCTGCGACGTTCCGATGCCAAAGGCGATCGATCCGAATGCTCCGTGCGTGGAGGTGTGAGAATCTCCGCATGCGATTGTCATACCCGGTTGTGTTAGTCCAAGCTCCGGACCTATCATATGCACGATACCCTGGTTGCCAGTACTGGGATCAAAAAAAGTGATACCGTACTTTTTGGTGTTTTCTTCCAAAGCTTCCATCATCTGCTCGGCAAGAACATCGGAAAAAGGCCTGTCGTGAGATACCGTCGGAACGATATGATCAACAGTAGCAAAAGTTCTGTTTGGATACATGACAGTTAAGCCGCGCTCCTGAATCATCTGGAATGCCTGCGGTGAGGTTACCTCATGGATGAGATGCATACCGATAAACAGCTGGTCCTGTCCTGTAGGCAGTGTGGAAACGCGATGGAGCTCCCAAACTTTGTCGAATAAATTCCTTCCCATAGTGTTTCCTTTCTTGATCTTCTTTATTGATGCACCCCAAAGCAAAAAACGGGCCGGCCAAGAGATGCCAAGGAATCAGCTCTCTAAATGCTCTCTTAAGAGTAGCAGTTGTCCAGGAGATAATCCTTTGGGGAGTATAGGTGAAAACTGCCGTAGCGGCTCAAAGCAGCCTTTCGGGCAGAAAAGAAACTAACCAAAAGACAACTGTCGGTGGCTTACCTTTGAATGCTTGTAATTCAAGCCGATTCGTCATTGCTTATAGTTGCCGGTGTACAATAATACAGGTCGGCACCTTTACTTTTAGCCTATGTTTCTTTTGACAGGGATTCGATGATATTAAGCAGCGCCTGCTCCACTGAACTTTCCCTTATTGCCCTGCGATCGCCGGAAAACACGTATCTCTTTTCCCATTTACTGCCTGGGGTAACAAAGCCCATGTATACAAGACCAATGGGTTTTTCCGGAGTGCCGCCGGATGGGCCGGCGATGCCGGAGATCGAAATGGCACACTGAGTACCAAGTAAGTGACTGACACCGTCTGCCATCGCACGGACAGTTTCGGCACTTACGGCACCGTACTTTTCAAGTATTTGTCTGGGGACGCGAAGGATGTTTTGTTTCACCTGGTTGCTGTATGCTATAACACCACCCTCAAAGAAAAAAGATGTGCCGGGAAGTTCGGATAGAACAGCGCCGATAAGCCCTCCTGTACAGGATTCAGCCACCGAAAGCGTCCATTCCTTGCGTTTCAGCAGAAATCCCAGCTTCGAAGCCAGATCAAAGTGCAGCGATGATAACATTGTACAGCCAGATAAGGAAAAGAAGAGAAAGGTTTGACATTACACCGGCGGCGAAATCATCCGCGACAATGCCCACTCCGCCTTCTACCTCTTCCAGATTATGAACTGGAAAAGGCTTGACTATATCGAATAATCTGAAAAGAAGAAAGCCGAGAATAAGGGTTCGCAAGGATATAGGAATCATAAAAAAGGTAAAATACTGCCCCACGACTTCATCCAGAACAAACTGTTTTGGGTCATGATTCCCAAAGACAGTCAAACTGTTTTGTGCGATCAAAAAAGAAAAGACAGTCAGGGCGATACCGATAATCCAGTAGTGTAAATAGTACTGCGGATCGAAAAACTGGAAACTAAAATCTCTGGTAAACCATATGGCTGCAACCACAGCCAGCGAACCAACCGTTCCTGGGGCAAGCGGGAAATATCCAAGGAAGAAAAGGGAACCAAAAAAACGTTTAAACCATTTGACTACAAAGGCGTTCATGTCAAAGCTCTCGAATCGGTGAAGTTATAATGACGCGTTACAAATCAGAACAAATATTCTTGAATCGTCCAAAGGCTGCTCTTGCTCAAGTAAACAGTCCCCCCTAAAGTCGGAATTACCCATTGTCGCCGTAATTCATACGGGTTCTCTCCTGAAGGGCCTGGGTGAGAGTAATCTGGTCGACATACTCCAGCTCAAGTCCGGCGGGAAGTCCCCGTGCAAGTTGGCTGATCGAGATATCGGTATCGGCAAGCAGACGTGCAAGGTACAGCGACGTAGTTTCGGCCTCCGCGCTTCCTCCAAGAGCCAAAATAAGCTCGTCGGGTTTTTCCCGCTCGATCCGTTGTTTCAGCGGGGCAATATTGAGTTTGTCGGCAGTAACTCCGTTAATCGGTGATAATACACCACCAAGCACGTGATACTTGCCACGATAACGTCCGGAGCGCTCTATCGTGAACACGTCCACCGGTTTTTCAACCACACATACCTGTCGGCCGATTCTGGCCGAAGAGCTGCAAATGGGACATACCGGTGTTTCGCTGTAATTGAAACAGGATGAACACCGGGTAACCTTTTGTTTTATATCCCCGATACAGGAAGCCAGATGTTTCACTTCCAAATCATCGCGCTCCAGCAGATACATGGCCAGCCGCCAGGCGCTTTTTTTTCCTATGGTCGGCAGGCGGCTTAGTGCATCCGCAAGTTCTTCAAGCGGTTTCACCATTTTCAGCCCATTCCCGGCAAATTAAACCCCGATAGATCTCCCATTGCGGCATTGGAAAACTCCTTTATCTGCTCCTGCGCGTTTTTAAATGCCGCCATGATCAAATCTTCCAGCATCTCTACATCATCCTGATCCACTACTTCCGGATCAATCTTTATGGACAGAAGTTCCTGGGCGCCGTTCATTGTCACCTTAACCATACCACCGCCCGCAGTTCCTTCAATCTCTTTCTTATTAAGCTCCTCCTGAGCCTTCATCATCTGACTCTGCATCTTTTGTGCCTGCTTAAGCAGCTTACTCATATTCTTTGCCATAAATAACGCTCCTTTGCTCTACGAGAGTATCTCTCCATCAAATACGTCTAATATAGTTTTTATGATCGGTTCATTTTCAATATCGTCCCGAAGTGAGGGAGTGAAGGACGTTCCCGGCGGTGGCTTGGGAATATCGGTTTCCTTTACAGCCGGTTTCTGCTCTCGCTCTCTGGTTATGTGTAAATCGTAGTTCTTACCCGCAAACTCCGCAAGCATGTTTTGGATCGTATCACGATTGCGCTTGCGGGTAATCTCGGCATATTGAAAACCGTACCGGGAAGCAAATCTGATATCGATGGAATTATCGGTTATTGATGCGACGTATGCAACCGATAAAAAGGTCGCAAGGTTTGGGCGTTCTTTCATTAGAATTTCCAAAAAACCGGGCCACAGCGTATTTGAATCGACCGTGACCTCCGCGGCGGGGGAGTCCTGAAAAGAATCGGCACTTTCCCTGGCCTGAGGAATAGAGGTAACGGCAGGTCCCTGGGAATGCCGGGCGTTATGGGCTGCCGGTTTCCGGTCTAAATCGGGGCCGGGGGTTGGACTTGTCGTTTGCAGGGGCGAAGATGTCAGTTCATTTTTTTTTTTAAGATCAGTTCCCGTTTTACCGGTCTGAGTCGAGTTGCTGGTTGCGTTAGACGGGCGATTATCCGGCGGCGGCGATTCGCCTTTGATCGCCGAAAGAATCTGTTCGATTGAAACTGTAGAATCCATGTACAGCAGTTTCAAAAGCATTACCTCCACCGAAAACCGAGGGTAAGAACTCCATTTCAATTCCTGCTCGGCTTTACGAACCGTCTCGGTCATTCGTATAAGATCACCTTCCGAGAAGCGCAGTGATTGTTTCTGTAGCTCATCTGTAACCGATGCGTGCAGTTCCGCATGACGGCTCTGAAGCACGCCTGGAAGGCGGGCAAACAACAGGTTTCGTAAATGTTCCTGGAAACCGGTAATGAATTCATGAAGATCAAAGCCTCTTACCAGCGTTTCTTCGACGGCGCCCAGAAGATGTTCGGGCTTTTTCTCCACGATTGCATCCATAATTGTAGTGTAAACTTCGAGATCAACCAGCCCCAAAACCGAGCGCACTTCTTTTTCCGTAATATTGTCGCGGCAAAAGGAGTAGACCTGGTCCAGAAGGCTGAGCGAATCCCGCATACTTCCGTCCGCCTTGCGGGCAATAAGCATGATCGCATCGTGGTCAAAGGTAACCGATTCGTTTGTGCATATCTGCTCCAGGTGCTGAGCGATACGCTCGGTGGAGATCCTGCGAAAGTCGTAGCGCTGGCAGCGGGAGTGGATTGTTTCGGGAATCTTTTGAGGCTCCGTGGTGGCAAAGATGAAGATCACATTCTTTGGCGGCTCTTCCAGAGTTTTGAGAAGAGCATTGAAGGCAGATTTGGAAAGCATGTGCACTTCATCGATGACATATATGCGGTGCTTGCCGCCCATGGATGAATAATTGATATTATCCCGAAGTTCGCGAATATCTTCTACTGAATTGTTGGATGCGCCGTCGATCTCCAAAACATCGAAACTGGAGCCGTTGATGATATTTTTGCACGATTCGCACTCGCCGCAGGGCTCAGGAGTGGGACCGTTTTCACAATTCATTGCCCTTGCAAGGATTCGGGCGGTGGTGGTTTTGCCCACGCCGCGTGTGCCCGTAAAAACATAGGCGTGTGCCACACGGTTTTTCTCGATGGCCTTTTTCAGTGTTGAGGTGACATGCTCCTGACCGACAACATCTTCAAAGGCCAGGGGCCGCCATTTCCTCGCAAGTACCAGATAGCTCATAATTTATACAGGAAGTAAATTGATGCGAAATTTGTTTTTCGGTGCATTTGCCGAAACTGTTTCTTATTCAATACGACCGGAGTCGAAAAATGTGTAACAGAAAACTACCATTTTATAGTGTGTATAAGCAATACAAAATAAAAAAAAGGGGCCAGGTTTACCTGCGGCACACTCAGTGTCTGCTTACCGTTGCTTCCTTCCGGACCTGGCGGGGTTCACAGTCTTAAGTTGCGCAGGGCTTGACCCCCAAAATGGCGGAGAGGCAGGGATTCGAACCCTGGGTACATTGCTGCACACACGCTTTCCAGGCGTGCTCCTTCGACCAACTCGGACACCTCTCC
>CAZPHU010000111.1:0-11850 GCA_964586285.1 uncultured Fibrobacterota bacterium
CTTCCCCTTACCAAGGGGAAGGTTTGGAAGGGGTGCGTTTCTCAGGAGTCAAGCTAAATGCAACGGCATTGCGCCGGCCCCCTCCCGCTGAGCTGTTTTTCCAAACGGTGCCTTTGGTAATCATTCTTTGCGCTGAAAGCGCTACGCAAATAAGCCTGGGGCAGCGCCCCAGGATAGAATGTACCACAGACCTCTAATAGCCTGAAGGGCTTACGCAATCGTTTTTGCGGTGCCCCTTCAGGGCGTAAGTGCCTATAATTCAATCGCATTCCCGGGGCGTTGCCCCGGGCTGGTATGCGTAACCCCTTCGGGGTAAACACATTAAAGCCAATATCACACAAAAAACTTCATAACGCCGACCTTATTGCCGGGGAACCAATGCCGTTGCTTTAAGGTTGACTTTAGCGATTCTCCGGGGCAAATGCACCCCCTCCCAGCCTCCCCCTTGGTAAGGGGGAGGAGCTAACACTAAGATTAACAACGCGTTAAAGCCTTCCCCGTACCAAGGAGAAGGTTTGGAAGGGGTGCGTTTCTCAGGAGTCAAGCTAAATGCAACGGCATTGCGCCGGGGACCAAGGGGGGGTGCGTTCTACTCCCAATACCCGGGCTGATTATAATGGGTGAAGAGCAGGTCCTCGTATTCCCTCTTGACTGGGAAATTGTTGTCGAATTCGGGTGCATTTCGTATCGTTTCTTTATCGAAAAAAGTGTACACCCTGCGATCTTCCCAGCCACGCGACTCCATCCATTGAGGCGCGATTAGGATTCTTTTGCCGTTTAACCAACTGCCGATGTCCACAATCAGATAGCGAACAACCCAACCAGCATCATCCAACCCCATATCATGTATATGGCCGATATCACCGTCGGCTGCATGCACCCTGTACCCGATCAGCTCTTCGGACTCCCGCAGGTGAGATTCGACTGTCGTGTTCGGGACATCGTGGTGAGCCGATCGACGGGCAACATCGGCATCCAGATTATACCCCTTGCTGGGGTTTTCGGAGACGGGATACTTCTGTCCCGTAAAATCGAGTCCGGTGTTTGGATTGTATACCCGTGGCGGAGTGTATTGAGGCCTGTTCCAGTAGTAGGGCGCGTTGTAGTGATCAAGCAGCTCGATCTCCTGAGAACGGGAGATATGTCCAACAGATTCTATATCCGGACTGCGGCTCATGTCTTGTCTGGTCTTATCGATCAGAAGACGATTGTCCACCGTATGATCAAGCTTTCCTGCCGGCACCAACACCTTTTTACGATTAAACCAGTGACCCACATCCACCGAAACGTATCTGACCGTCCAGCTGTGATCATCCAGGTAAAACTCATCCACCCTGCCGACTTCTCCATCCTTTGCGTGAACATGAAAATGTCTCATACTCTTAAGACTCTTAATCATCTGTAACTCCTAATGCTCTAAGTCCGGCAAAGCCGGAGAATCAAGGATCAAAAATCAAGAAATTAGAAAACGCATAGCCAACTAATGCTACAAAAAACGCCCTCAGGACCTGATTCAACTCCAAGAACTGCAAAAGTCATTCCAGCCTTCTGCCGGCCGGTACTATTATTTCTGCTTAGTTGACTCGCCCGGCGACTGCTATGTAGTTTTTTTCTCTACAGTAACATGGGAGGAAGATTATGCTATTTGAGTCTCTTGCGAAAAAAGGATCCGATTTCCTGGGTGTTAAATACCCGGTAATCTCAGGCGGCATGACCTGGATCAGCGACTATAACCTGGCCCGGGCGGTCAGTGAAAACGGCATGTTTCCGGTAATCGCAGCCGGTAATATGCCCCCCGATCTGTTTGAACAGGAGGTGGACAGATGCGTAAGCGGACTAACACACCCCTTTGCCGTCAACCTGATAACCATAGCTCCGAATTTTAAGGTACACTCCGAGATTCTCCAATCCAAGAATGTTCCGTTTGTGGTGTTTGCTGGAAGTTTTCCGCGCCGATCCGACATACACGGGATGAAAAAAACGGGAAAGAAAACCATGTCTTTTGCCTCCGAGGAGTCAATCGCCAGGCAGCAGATAGGATACGGTATAGATGCCCTCATCCTGGAAGGCAGTGAGGCGGGAGGGCATATTGGTCATGTCTCTCTTACCATCCTGCTTCAGCAGGTATTATTCCACTTCAGTGAAGTTCCCATCTTTGTGGGAGGAGGAATCGCCACGGGGAAGATGGTTGCCCATCTGATGATGATGGGGGCTGCCGGATGTCAACTGGGTACCCGATTCGTCATGAGCCAAGAGTGTACCGCCCATCCAAAATTCAAGGAGGCGTTTCGCCGCGCCCGCGCCCGTCAGGCAGTAGCCACTCCTCAGTACGACTCCAAGCTGCCGGTGGTGGCGGTTCGAGCCCTGAAAAACAAGGGACACGAGGAATTCGGTAAACTCCAACTCCAGCTCCTTCGTCAACTAGAAAGCGGTGAAATCACCAGGGAGGATGCACAGTTTGAGGTTGAGCGATTCTGGGTGGGAGCACTGCGAAACGCGGTTATCGACGGAGAGGTGGAGCGGGGCTCACTCATGGCCGGACAGAGCGTGGGGTTGATGAAGGATATTCTTCCGATGTCCGAGATCATTGGCCGCCTCGTGGAGGAAGCCGAAGAAGAGCTTAAAGCGGTAAGATCTCGTCTCTGCAAATAAGCGATAAAGGACTACGCATATCATTTTAATTATGGTGGGCTGTTCAACCGTGATATCCCACCATATCCTTTTGCCCCGTCTCCTCGGTTTCTTTCCAGAAGCGACTGAATTGCTGCGCGAGAACAGGACTGAGCGAGGATTGGGCGGAATGCTTGAAAAATACGAACACCCTCTTCCACGCCTGTTCATGAATCAGATCGATCCACCGGCGCATCTGCTCCTCGGTGTACCCGCTTCTTCGTAACCTTATATATCCCCAATCGGCGGTGCTGATTATGTCGGCTTTTTTTTGGTCTGTATCGGCTATGCACCATGCGTAGTTATGGTTGCCAAGCAGCTCGTATGTCTTTTCCTGCCGCCACCGATCGTTACGAAACTCGAATACGGCCGGTACATTGGGCGCAAAGAGATGAAGGAAATCCTCCAATCGCTTAAAATCGGGACGAAATGATCGTGGAGTCTGGAAAAACAGTGCCCCGAGGCGCGGCCCAAGAAGCGCGGTATTGGCCAGAAGGTATTCGAGTTCGCCGATGCTGTCGGTGCCAAGAAGCCGGTGATGAGTTATGCGTTGCGAGGCCTTTATGGAAAAACGAAAATCCTGGGGAACCTCCCCTGCCCAGGCCTGAATGACCTGCTCTCGCGGTAATCTGTAAAAGGTATTGTTTATTTCTACGGATTTCAGATGTTGTCCATAAAACCTCAGATACTGCTGCTCTTTCAGATCCCCGGGATAAAACGTTTCGCTCCATTGCGCATATTGGTAACCACTTGTTCCGATAAAAGCCTCCATATCGGATCTCCTTTAATTTTTACCCACACTTTAAACATTCCATTATTAAGTGCAATTGAAAGTCCAAACTTTTTCACCTGAGAGTGGACAGCAGGCCCTGTATTTGCAACACTTAAAAGATTAAGAGAGTTTAAACCCTTCCGGGTTTGGCAATTTCGAATCTGTTCGATTGGAGTAAAGTTATGAGTACTCTGTTTTTAATCGGATTTTTTACTCTTTTACTTCAGCTGCCGGTTTCTGGAGACATAATGGTAAAGGAGGTAAGGCGCACGGAAAGCTACACGATGATGGGACGGACATTTCCCGCAAGGACCGAATCGGTAACCACCTGGATCAGCGAAGATGTTATTCGCAGCAAGGGAACAAAAAACGACATGCTGATCAGAAGTGATGAAGGAAGCATCTTTCTTATAGATCATGAGGAAAAGGTGTATCGGAAGATGCCCGATCAGCTTTTTACCGACAGTATGAAAAAGGAAATGGAAGACCTTCCCCCAGGTATGGCCGAGAAGATGCGTAATATGATGAAAATGGAAGTGAAGATTGAACCCACGAATGAAACCGCCACAATTAATGACTGGAGTTGCCGCAAATACAAACAAACAGTGAAGACCGGAATGGCATCGACGGTTTCCAATTTATGGGCGACAAAGGAGGTTGACATCTCCCCTGAATTGACCGCTTCATTTATGACTGCATTTTACCAGAGCGGGCCGATGGGCAACATAAGCGGAAACATGGTTTCGGAGATGAAGAAGGTAGAAGGTTTTGTCGTAAAGAGCACTACCTCTACCGAGATGATGGGAACGACTATAGAATCAAGCAGTGAGGCCCTGGAAGTCGACCAGAATGCACAGCCGCCAAATAAAATATATGAGCTTCCCGACGGTTACGAAGAGGTAGAATGGGAGTGATGTAACAGGCTTCCTCGCCCCTTTCCAAACGATTGGAAAATACCGTTGCAGCCGGTCGGGTATACATAATTTAGAGTATCAGAAAGACGGGGGGCGAATCTCCCTGTCTGTTTAGCTTGGAGATGCGGGCTTTTAGAAGCGTACTCCCAGTGAGAGTCTTACCGGAGAAAACGTAACCTCATCGAATGAGAACGCATAATCCAGAGAAAACATCTTTATTTTAAGCCCGGCACCGAGTGTCGGGTTTTTATCATCTATGCCGGCCCTGATCGCCACGCAATCAAAAAACACCCCTTCTATACCGGCCTGAACAGTGGAGCGATATGATTTTTTTACCGATACCGATGCGGTCCAGTCGGCCCATAGAAACCTGGTATAATCGGCATAACTCATTCCGTACAGTAAAGTATAATCAACCGGTTCTTTGTAATCCTGATACGAGTGCATCCATACAACATCCGTGGGCAGCGCGTTGCGAACCGACAGCCCGATTATAACTTTCCTGCTGACCGCCTGTTTTTTCAGATCATAATCGACACCAATCTGAAGAGCCGCACCAACATCCATATTGACATTCATACCCATTCGGACTTTATCCTCGGGCGTAATTGTCTGCCAATAGTATTTGAAGTTGATCCCGGCAGCAATATCCACGGGCATTGGCGCGGAAAATCCCGCGGGGCGGGGAACTGGAAGAGAAAAACTCTTCGATACAGTGGCAACAATAAGATGCTGATTGTTGTGGAAGATTCCGTTTCCTTCATAGATCTTTCGATTCTCCCGCCACTTGCCTTCCCGCTCCCTTTGGGTGCCCGGCAGCGAGTCCCATTCGGTGATATCTCCCGAGAAGAAGGCGGTGTAGGCAGCCCCCATGACCAGGCCGTTTTGAACGGGAGTAAACGCCGCGGCGGATCCCAGGTCCGACAACCCCTCGTAGAGGCGCGCCCCCTCTATTATACAGAAACGAAGATCATCATCCAGGGAAGGAATCGCCGGATTCCAATAGGCGCTATTGCCCATGCCGCTCAGAGCCGCCGTAGCATTGCCCATTCCCACCGAGCGACATCCAAGCGGAATCTGCATAAGCTCCCCGGCATATCGGATAGACTGTGCACCGGAGGTGAAAGTAAATGAGAGCAGGCAAAAAAACAGATAAGCCGCCGACAGGCAAGGAATACGGAGTCTCATCACTCACCAATAATCGTTACCGACACCCGCCGGCTTCTGGGCCCGTCAAACTCGCAGAAATAAACAGACTGCCAGGTACCGCGAACAAGAGAGGCGTTTTTGACGGGTACCTGAACACTAAAGCCTACCATGGAGGCTTTGATGTGGCTGTCGGAGTTACCTTCCGCATGGGCAAAGCTGCTGTCCTGGGGAACGAGCTGATTTAGTTTTTGGAAAAAGTCCCTGCCGACATCGGGGTCGGCGTTTTCGTTGATGGTCAATCCGGCGGTTGTGTGCAGACTGAAAGCGGTTAAAATACCGTTGGAGATACCACTTTTGTCCACCGCATCCTGTAGCTCTCTGGAGATGTCTACCCAATGCGAACGCCTCTGTGTACGAACCGACACTTCAGTTGAGAAAACCATAAGCGCTCCCTTTGTGAAGAAAGGCTGAAAGATATTCTATTCTACAATAATATCGTCTGGAAGTATATAGTCTCTTGGATTTACATGGCGTCCCATTTTGCGGATTTCGTAGTGAAGGTGAGGTCCCGTGCTTCTGCCGGTGTTTCCCACGTAGCCTATCGGCTCTCCTCGTTTCACATACTGCCCTTCGGCAACGGCACCCTGACGCAGATGCGCGTAGACGGTTTCTATGCCCCCATGATGATCGATCATCACGACGTTACCGAAATCTCTTTTCGAACCGACAAAGCTGACGATTCCGTCGGCCGGGGCAAATATGGGCGTCCACTCCTTGTTGGCGATATCCAACCCCTCATGAAACATGGTACGCTTAAGAAAAGGGTGGTAGCGGTAGCCGTAACCCGATGTGATCCGTCCGCGAACCGGCCAGATGGAGGGTACTTGAGCGAGGCGATCATGCTGCCTTTTCACATGAGAAACCATTCTGGTAAATGTAGAGTCCTGAAGATCGACCTTGCGAAGAAGCATGCCTATGTGATTTTTGATGTAGCTGACTTTGTGCACCACCGGATCTTCAAGAGATGCCAAAAGCATCTCCTCTGAGGTAGGTATGCCTCCGATACCCGCCTTTCGGACATCCTCGGAGATTGAATTCATGCCGTAACGCATTCGCGCGTTATCCTCGTAGGCAACCATCCCCTGGATTTCACCTTCCCATTTCTCGGTAAGTTTCTGTAAAAACCTCACCTTCATCATGAGATGCTGGTTTTCGCGCTGAGCGTTGTAGACGCCGAATTTGGCGGAGCTGTATGAGAAGAGGAAAAACGCACACCGTGCAAACCCAAGTCCGCCCAAAGCCATTACCAGAAGAAATATTACCAGCATACTGCCGGGTATTTGTATCCGTTTATTACCCGTTGGACCGGGTGATAGTATGAAAATTGACCAGTTTTTGCACCGCATATATCTAAAAAACTCACAGTCGAAAAAATATCTGTTACATAATTATACCGTCATCACCGTTACGCGGTCAAGCGCATGTGTTGAAATATGTTTTTTGAACAATAAAAGTTACCACTTTTGCCTTCACATATGTGTTCGTTTTTTTGCGCTGTCGTTAAAAAAATCAAACCATACAAATGTGCTCTATAAGCCACTTATAATCTCTACAACCGCCTCAACGACTCTGGAGGGATCGACCTTTTCGGTGATTCCCGTCCGGCGTTGACGTATTTCTACGATTCCCTCTTTTAATCCGCGTCCACCGACTACGATCCTTACCGGACAACCAATCAAGTCGGCATCTTTGAACTTAATACCCGGCCTCTCCTCCCGATCGTCCATTATCACCTCGACACCTGCGTTTTGGATATCGTCGTGAAGCTTACGGGCAACCGATGAGACCTCGGAATCGGCCGGATCGAGGCACAGAAGTGCCACACCGTAAGGGGCGATCGATGCCGGCCAGATTATACCGTCCTTGTCGTGATTCTGCTCTATTGCCGCCGCGGCCGTACGGCTTACACCAATACCGTAACACCCCATTGTGGCCGTCTTCTGGTTGCCGGACTCATCCAGGAAAACCATGTTCATGGGTGAGGCGTACTTTTTCCCAAGTTTAAAAACCTGCCCTACCTCTATACCCTTGCTCATTGTCAGCTTTCCATCGCCGCAACGAGGACACTTATCACCCTCCGAAACATACCCTACATCCGCGTAGCGAGAGACTTTCAAATCGCGCGCGGGGAAAACATGTTTCACATGATATCCCGGCCGATTGGCACCGCAGACGGTATCCGACATTGCCGCTACCGAATAGTCTGCAATTATTTCGCCGATCGCCTCGTTTTCAAACCTGTACGCTCCCAAATAACCGACTGCAAGCCCCGCTTTTGAGGCCAGATTTTTCTCATCGGGAATATCTACCGCATTTGCTCCCAGCAAACCGCGCAATTTGGCATCGTTTACTTCCCGATCTCCCCTGATACATACCCCAACCAGCCGCTCACCGTTGTTTACTTCATACACAAGCATTTTTACTGTGTCGGAAGGCTTTACCCCCAAAAAGGCCGCTACATCCTCGATGCTTGTCTTGCCGGGAGTCTCCACCTCCTCTGCCGTCAAAGCCTCATCGGGCACATCGACTGGTAATTCAGAGTACGTTGATGTGGCCTTCTCTATATTTGCGGCATAATCACACTTGTCGCAATGGGCGATTACGTCTTCACCTGATGCAGCAAGCACATGAAACTCATGAGTGACATCTCCGCCAATCGTTCCGGAATCTGCTTCTACCGGGCGGAAATTTAGCCCAAACCTCTTAAATATGGTAGTGTAGACCTCGTGCATACGCCAGTACATCTCATCCAGCGATTCCTCATCCGCATGGAAAGAATATGCATCCTTCATAATAAATTCCCTGCCGCGCATCAGCCCATATCGAGGCCGCACCTCATCACGGAATTTACTCTGCACCTGATACAGACACATCGGAAGGTCGCGGTAAGAGCGCACAGCCTTTCGGGCGATGTCAACTATCACTTCCTCGTGGGTGGGGCCAAGGAGAAAATCGTTGCTTTTCCGATCTTTGAAACGCAGGAGTTCGGGACCATAATAACTCCAGCGCCCGCTCTCCTGCCAAAGCTGAGCGGGAATGACCCCGGGCATCAGAAGCTCGGATGCTCCGCTGCGATTCATTTCTTCCCGGATTATCGACTCAATTCTTCTTATGACCCTTAGTCCGAGGGGAAGATAGTTATAAATGCCCGATGCCAGCTTCTGGATCATTCCGGCACGTATCATCAACTTATGGCTGACAAGCTCGGCTTCCGCCGGATCTTCCCTAAGCGTGTAGATGAAAGGATCTTTCCAGAGCATTTATTCTCCTTGAAAAACCGTCCCAGTTTAAAAAAAGGTAAGCAACTAATATAGCAATAGCCATAGCACGACGTCCAGAGCATTTGTAATCCTACAAATGCTCCGACGCGAATTCTGCGGAAAATTTGAAGCGAATTTAGAGGTCTTGCTTCTCTGGAATCAACAACCAGCCTACAAGGTAAGTGATTATTCCCGGCCATATACCGGTCAGAATCGTAGCAAATACCGCTACCAGTCGAACGATGGTCGGGTCCCAGTGGTAGCTGTCGGCAAGACCGGCACAAATGCCTGCAATCATAGCGTTTCGCTTATCTCGATAGAGCTTCTTCATTCTTTACCTCCACTTTAAAGCAATTTCCATAACCTTATCTGCATTCAAAAACCTCTACTCCAGCCTTCCTCAACGAGCCCATTTCAACATCAGTACCGAAAGCGGCGGCAATGTAAGATTCAGCGAATACGAATGCCCATGCCACGGTATGGGCTGCGCCTGCTTGCCTCCCAGATTTCCGAATCCGGCGCCCCCGTATTCAGGAGCATCCGTATTGAGCAGCTCCCGATAGAATCCCCCGTGAGGCACTCCGATTCGGTATTCACGATGAACATTCGGTGTAAAATTACATACTACAACCAAAAAATTGTGCCAGTCTGAACCGTGACGTATAAAAGAAACTATGCTGTTGTCACTGTCGGAATGATCTATCCACGAAAAGCCTCTGGGCTCAAAATCAAACTCCCAGAGTGCCGATTCGTTTTTGTATGTCCGATTCAAATCGGCCATCAGACGCATAGTTCCATTGTGGTGGTATGCATCGTCGCAATGTTCAAGCAGATGCCAGTCGATTGACTGAAGCTCATACCATTCGCTATGCATTCCGAATTCTCCGCCCATGAAAACCAGTTTCTTTCCCGGATGCCCGTACATGAAAGCAAATAAGGCGCGCAGATTGGCAAACTTCTGCCAGTTATCTCCCGGCATTTTCTCCAAAAGGCTTCTCTTTCCATGTACTACCTCATCATGAGAAAGTACGAGAACGAAATTCTCATTAAAGGCATACCAAAGCCCAAAAGTCAGTTGGTCATGATGGTATCTGCGGTAGATTGGGTCCTTTGAAAAATAGGTGAGAATATCATTCATCCAACCCATGTTCCACTTGAAGGTAAAACCTAACCCGCCAAGATGGGTCGGGCGACTGACCATGGGCCAGGCCGTACTTTCTTCGGCAATCGTAACCGCACCCGGGAACCTCTGATGAACAAGATAGTTCATCGACTGAAGAAATTCAATCGCCTCCAGATTCTCCACTCCGCCGAATTTGTTTGGAATCCAGTCCCCCTCCTCACGACTGTAATTACGGTAAAGCATGGATGCGACCGCATCTACTCTAAGACCGTCCACATGAAACCTGTCGAGCCAAAAGAGGGCGTTGGCGGTGAGGAAATTATGCACCTCATGACGACCGAAGTTAAAAATCAGGGTTCCCCAGTCGCGGTGTTCTCCTTCACGGGGGTCCTGATGTTCATACAGGTGTGTCCCGTCAAAGTGGGACAGGCAGAAATTGTCCTTGGGAAAATGCCCCGGTACCCAGTCAAGTATTACACCAATTCCTCTTTTATGCATGTAATTTACGAAATACTGAAAGCCCGAAGGATTGCCGAAGCGATGATTCGGAGCATAAAACCCACTTACCTGATACCCCCATGAGGGCACATATGGATGCTCCTGTATCGGCATAAGCTCTATATGCGTGTATCCCATCTTTGTAACATAATCAGCCAGCGCCTGAGCCAAATCCGGATAAGATAGATAGTCCCCATCCTCGGCAGGCCCCGTTTTACACCACGATCCAAGATGAACCTCGTAGATTGACATCGGGCGCTTAAACACATCCTGCTGTCTTCTCGATTCCATCCACTCCTCATCGTCCCATTGGAATTCATCCAAATCCCACACTATGCTTCCGTGGTGCGGGAAAGGTTCCTGATAATAGCCAAACGGGTCGGTTTTCAGCAGCAGATGATCGTTTTCTCTCTTTTTGATCTCGTACTTGTACACGGTCCCAGTTTGAACACCGGGTATGAAAAGCTCCCATATACCGGAGGCGCCAAGCAACCGCATGGGATGCTTCCGTCCGTCCCACCCGTTGAAATCCCCGACAACCGAAACGCGTTTGGCGTTTGGCGCCCAAACCGCAAACACCACCCCCTCTATGCCGTCAACCTCTATCTTGTGGGAACCCAGATCACTGTATACGCCCTGATGATTTCCCTCGTTAAACAGGTATCGCGCTTCCTCGGTCATGATCGGCAAAAAGGAGTATGGATCGATCCGGACTTCCTCACTGTCGTCGTGCTTTTTTATGATCAGCTCGTAAGGAAAAGTTTTCTTCCTTCTGGGCAGATGAAGTTCAAAGACACCCTGCTCATGAACTTTGGTCATCTCTCCGACGCTTTTGGATGTCTCGCGATTACGAACCGTTACCGATTTGGCTTCGGGTAAGAATGCCCGTACGCTTAACCCCGTCTCCTCCTCGTGCATCCCAAGGACCGAAAATGGATCTTGCAGATCACTCCGCAGTAAATCGTTGATTTGTTGTGAGCTTAGAATATTCATAGGTGCGTATCCTGTACTATGGCCTGAGGCCGTCTCTGAGTTTTAAGAATTCTTCGCTGCCATTTATCTCTTAGTAATTCCATTGTGTACTAATCCGGCAAAGCCGGCGAATCAAAGATCGAGTAATTAGGAATCAAAAAAGTATCGACCAACGACATGACATAAAAAGCCGTGTCTCTGCCCTGACATATAACATATAAACTAATATACGCTCAAAATACTGCTCGCGAAAGCATGCGTGGGCATCTATGTGGGTAATAGAAGCATGGGTTTATACAAATGAGCCATTTTTGCCGCTTCCTTTCTTTTTTTTCATTTATCTCACAATTTTTCTTGCATTCTATACGCATATTTACTAGTTTACTGAGTAATGTGTTGCCATTAGAAGTGGTATGTGAATGATGATGGGGT
>CAZPHU010000112.1:0-11766 GCA_964586285.1 uncultured Fibrobacterota bacterium
TCATCGAACAGATTTTTTATGGCTTGCACGGCAGTTGTCGTATCATCGAACAGATATTTTATGGCTTTGCACGGCAGTTGTCGTATCATCGAACAGATTTTTTATGGCTTGCACGGCAGTTGTCGTATCATCCAACGGGTAAGATTCCGAAACAAATCACTAAAAGCCGGGTCGGGGACCGTTGGTATGGCGATGTGAGTGGGCGGAGGGCTTGAGCCCTTCCGCCTACTCGATGCTGTTTTAGCAGGCAAATGCTTAATTACTTATGACTTTACCGGTCATGATCATGTCTTCGTGCCGGATCTGCAGGATACTCACCCCCTTATAATCCACGGGCATATCGAGCGTATTCATTCCCGAGCGACCGACAAACGAGCGCGACAGAATCGTTTTACCCTGCAGATTCATCAGAGTGACGCTGACCGGGCCTGCACTGCTAAGAGTATATGAAACCTTTATGTTCCCGTTGGCGCAAAATGCCCTGAACATCCTCGAGCCGGTTTCGGTGCGCCCGATCAAAGTACTAACGGGACAGCCCGAGGTTGCCGTCTCCCATTCCGTGTCGGAGGAGACATCGCTTACGGGGATCATCGAGACTCTCTCTACGTTTCCCTCGCCCGAGGCGGGGGTGATCATGTCGAATGTGTAAGCGGAATCGATACTCCCGTCACTGCCCTTGAACAAGATGTGATCCACGTAAATAGTCCCCCGATACCCTTCGGAATATGCCTGCAAAGCAAAGAAGTCGATATTGGCGGGATCGGCGGGAACCAGTGCACCCTCTTGCGTGGTATCGGTGCCCACGGCGATGCGGTAATCGGCCCAGCCGTCCATGGCAAGCCCGCCTAAAGGTGCCTCTCTCCATGTCCAATCGTCCGACATGGTCACCAGATTCAGCTCCACAAAGCCGTACTGTGTTTCACCGTCGGACTCCCAGGTGGTTTGTCCGTTGACATAAGCACGTACGATAATGGAGTCGTATACGCTCATATCCGAGCGAACCACCCCCAGATTTACCTGTCCCCACAACGAATCCTTGGCGGAGTAGAGAATCTTCACGGCGTTATTTCCCTCCTCCGGTACCAGGGAAGTATCTCCATCCAGCTTCGGCATCCCCGCTCCGGCGCGAATCGCGTTGAGCAGACCCAGATCGAAGGTCTCACCGGTATAACGGTCGAAAATCGTCATGTTAAGATTTTCCTTTGTACCGGTATCCCATGCAACGGGAATAATACCCCGGCTTTTAGCCGCCGAGACGACATATTCGTAATAGGTACGATGGGACAGTAGGTGTCGCTCCAGTTTTTCACGGGGGAGGGTAAGGCGCTTCATCGCACCGAATTCCCCCAGAATAACGGGAATCCCTCTATCGACAAACTGCGTCTTCATCTTATCAAACTGTGCATCGACATAGTCCTCCTCACCCCAGGTCGGGTTACGGTCGGTATCGGTGGTGGAGTGGTTATCCTGACCCCAATAATAGAAGACCTTTCCCCAATACTCATCCTCCTCCATGAGGGTAAACTGGTAGGGATAGAAATGGACTTCGGCCATAAGCCTGCCGTCGATGTGATCGGTGGGCAGGGTGGTCATCACCTCATGCGTCAAGTCGATATCTGCTCTGGGGCCCTGAATGATGAGTGTGCGGGAGGCGTTGTTGCCGCCGGTGGCGCGTACCGTATCGATAAAGGTCTGAAGGTAGGAGTTGAGAACTGCCATGCGATCGGCGCCAAAAGGCGTTTCGTGCGGTTCCTGAACCGCCGGCTCGTTTGCACCGGCAAACAGCAGATGATGATCGTAATCCCCAAAGGCCGTGGCGATCTGATACCAGTATGCGCCCTGCTTGCGGTTTACCGCATCCTGGGCTGAGGGGGTGATGTTTTCCTCCAGCCAGCCACCGTCCCAATGACTGTTGATGATGACAAAGAGGTCTCTTTCGATGCATATATCGACCACCTGTTTGACCTGCGCGATCCAGTCCGGATCGATTACAAGCGTGTTCTGGTCGGCGTGAGTATCCCACGCGCAGGGGATACGAACGGTGTTAAATCCTGCCGCCTTGACTGAGTCGATAAGTGTCCGGCTCGGAAGGGGATTTCCCCAGTCGGCTCCTCCGGGGGGTTCCATGGTATTGCCGATATTCCATGCTATTCCCATCTGCTCTGCAATCTCAACCGCGCTTGGCAGTGTCTGCGCACGACTCGTCCACGAAATCAATATCAAAGCTGAAAACACAGCTGCTGCGTTTCGAGCAAGAAAGCTAAATGGCCTCATCTGTACCCCTTTTGATTTAAGGTATGGGAGATGCGATCATGAATTTGCACTCAGAGCCGCAAAAGACTTTTCAAAACCACATCCGCCGATTCAATGTATTCGCAAAATTAATAGCTATGTGTAGTGAAAAACCACCTGCGGGCTGCCATGAAAAGAATGGTGAGTCATCTGCAGGCATACCCCGCTTGATGGCGTGTAAAGGATAATATAAGAAAATAGTGCGTAAAACGCAAAAATATTAAGGGTTGGCTTCTAAACAAACATAGAAATGTAACCAGGACACGGCCTCCGTATGTGTAGTGAAAAAAGGCCGTGTGTGAATCATTTATCGTTGCGAGGTCAAGTGGTGCAAAGGTGAGACGGATCAGATTGAGCTTATATTCGATAAATTCACGCTTTTTCTGCGTTATAATTTTTCGTTGGATTTTTGCTTCCCGGTTACGTGATCTTTGATCCTTGATTCTACGGCCGCGGCGGATTCGGCTTTACTTATCGTTTAACCTGAGTTTCGAGAAGTGACTTGTTATGGAATCAAATGATTGTGCTATGTTATCCATATAGTTGCTAAGTTCCGACATCGATGCCGACTGCTCTTCCACCGCCGATGCGATAGAATGTTGGAAATCTCCGATTTCCTGGACAATCTTCTGAAGACCGGTAATCTCGCTGTCGGCGTGATCTGTATTGGATTGAATGCTCTCTATTGACTCTCGTATTTCCATCACCGCGTTTCCGGTTCTTGTCGCCAGATTCTTGACTTCACCGGCCACTACGTTAAATCCTTTACCGGCCTCTCCGGCCGAAGCCGCTTCTATGCTTGCATTTAAAGACAGAAGCTTAAGGTTGTCAACCATGTCCTGAATCAGCTTGAGAACGTTTCCCATCTCACCGGCTGATTTTTTCAGCGAATTAAAGACCTGCACGGTGTTATCGGCATCCCGAGTCGCTTCAACCGATATCTCCTTGCTTTTTACGCAGGTATGAGCGATATCGTTGATTGCCTGATTAATCGCTTTGATATTTCTAAGAATCTCCTGAATATTATCGTTAACCTTCTCGGTAGACTGCTCAATATCGGCTATCTGATTATCCTCCAGCTGGCGCGCCGCCATCTCTTTCATAAGACTGGAATTATTTGCGGATATGTAATGATGGCAGTTTTCGGCTTTATTCAGACCGTTGTGTATGGCAACAGCCATCATTTCGCAGGAATTGTATCCGCACGCCGCGCAGTTTTGGATGTCTGCCTGGGAGTATTTGTGCATGCTTTGGAAAATGGCGCGGATGTCGGATTTCGAGGGCGTTTTTATTGCCGCCTGGGAAGATAAATCTTTGTATTTACGGATGTATAGACCGTCTTTCCAGTATTTTTCGATCAATTTTTGAAGATCTCTTTTGGTTCTTTTTCGCCCCAAAAAGCCTTTGCGAAGATATTTCTGCTGCATCCGGAGATTTCTCTTTTCGATATGGTGCTCCAGCAGATCCGCAGGCTCTTCCGTGTTTAATGTTCCCGTTCCTCCATTGCATCCATTTTCACAATTCAGACAGTCTATCAACAGGGGAGCGGCTTTTTTCTTTATCGATTCGTGAAGGGAAGAAAGGTATTTATAAATTATCTGCGGCCCCTCGATTTTTCGACCGTAGCTGCTTATACCTCCATTCCACCGCTCTGCCGTTCTCATCAATCCGCCCGGTGTTGAAAACGCTACCGCCCGCTCTGCCGCAGGGGTGTCATAATCGACGGAAGGGAAATTAGTTAAGGATATATTGTTTATATCTAAATACTGCTGCAATTTGCTCATGGTTACATTATATTCACCGATGCCCACTGCATCAAATTCTCTTTTCTTGGCAATACAGGGAGAAATCACGGCGATCGAATGATCTTTATAATCGGGGTAGAATTCTTTTATCATTTTCATGGTATGCACCATTGGACTGTCGCCGGGAGCGAGATAGTCCAAAAGTTCGGGATGATACAGTTCGATAAATGAGACAATTACCGGACAAGGCTGGGCAATTACGCATTGCGGCTTCTTCTTTTCCATATGATCAAGATATGTCTTTATGGTCAGCTCAGCTCCAAAACTAACGTCAAAAACGGCTTCTATCCCGATCGACTTAAGCCATCCATTAACCCTCATATAGGAATCAGGAAAATTACAGGCAATTGCCGGGGCCACCACAGCCACCATTTTTTCACCTCTGCGCAGCGCCTCAAGCATATTTTCGGTATCATCAATACCTACCCGAGCATTGTGAGTACAGGCGGTGATACATTGTCCGCACCCGATACACTTCCGATCATCTATGAGCACAGTATCCCCTGAACCATCATTACACATTTTTACAGGGCACACTGAAATGCAGAGATGGCAATTGACACACTTTTCTTCATCAACCTTGATAACCGACGGTAAAGACATTGATCCTCCATTAGAAGAACTAAAGAATTTTCAACCCGGCATAAAAACCTGCATGGACAGAAACATCTGCTATGTTATGTGAAATTAATAACATTAAAAAAAGTACCATACCCTTATAAGCCTCTAATCCTTTGGGAAATAGAGATCTTATCAGGTTATGCTTCTGCCCTTCTTGTTTATACTATTACATTTATCCGCAAAAAAAGGAACAAAAAAAGAAAAAAAATTCTTTTGACAATTAAAATTTGTCTCTAACGAAAATCTAGAGAGTCAACAAACATTCTCTTTCGTCCGTAATAGGGGCATTGCCCCGGCGAGATACTTTTTATTTGCTACCACCCCATAAATGCTCCTTTCCATCGGTGTATCAGTGGCAAGGTATTCGCTTAGGCATTGTTCAACTTACTCATTGAAGGATGGAATGTGATGGCAAGAACTATTTATATCAGCGAATTTGATCTTAAACGGCTCAACAGTTTGATTGATGACTTTATCAGCAGCGGAAAAAACCAACAGCAACTGCTTCAATTGAGAAGGGAGCTCAATCGCGCCAAGGTTGTTGCCCCGGAGAGCATGCCCCCAGATGTAATAACGATGAATTCGACCGTTCGGCTAAAGGATTTGGATGATGACGAGTCCATGGTTTACACTCTTGTCTTCCCCAGCAATGCAGATATAAGCAAAAACAGAATATCTATTCTTGCGCCGATCGGAACAGCACTTATTGGTTATCGTAAAGGAGACATCATTGAGTGGAAGGTTCCCGAGGGTACTGCTCGACTGAAAGTGGAGGAAATTGTTTACCAACCGGAATCTGCGGGCCATTATCATCTCTAAATCCGCGTTTTAGGTATTAACTGAGATACAATCCTTGGCACCCTGGTCGCCAAACCTCTAGTTTGGAGAATCGGCTGCGGTGCTTTTTCAATTGGTGCGTTTGAAGCAACTCAAATTCAGGCGACCGCACGAAACTCACACGCAACCCGGCTTCTATTGTCACATTTGTAAGGATTTTATGGCAAATTATCTTCCCTGATTGTATTTACAAATTAGCTTGCCTGATTGTATTTAATTGAGGCAGGGTCTCATAAATCAATTTAGACACGTGAAGCATGATTGTTTTTGAAATTCCGGCAATTATTATTTGGAGAATTAAATATGGACAGAAGGCACGCACTTGGCCTGATTGGGGCTGGGTTGACGTTGCCGGCTTTTCCGGCAATCGCCAAAAGACCAAAGCGTTCGCCAAATTTCGTGATTGTTCTGGCCGATGACTGGTCGTGGCCTCATGCGAGTATGGCCGGTGATAAGGTTGTCAAAACCCCCTGGTTCGACCGATTGGCCTCGGAGGGAATGCATTTTACAAATGCCTTTGTTTCTTCTCCCTCCTGTGCACCCTCACGCGCCGCCCTTCTTACCGGTCGCTACAACTGGGAGCTTGAGCAGGCGGCAAATATGTGGGGATCTTTCCCCAAAAAGTTTACCTGTTTTCCAAATGTTTTGGAGGATGAAGGATATCGGGTCGGCTTTGAAGGTAAAGGCTGGAGTCCCGGGGTGATCGGTATCCACGGCCGGATGCGCAATCCCGCCGGTCAGCGCTTCCAAAGTCTGAGCCGCTTCCTTCGTGCAAGAAAGGGCAAGCAGCCCTTCTACTACTGGTACGGCAGCCGAAAACCGCACCGCAGGTACATCTACAAGTCGGGTGCGGCAAACGGGATTGATCCTGACTCGGTTACCGTCCCATCGCATCTACCCGACAGCCAAGAGGTGAGAAACGATATCGCCGATTACTATCTGGAGGTGCAGCAGTTTGATCAGCAGCTTGGCAATGTCTACAAAACTCTCCAGTCAGCCGGAGAGCTGGACAACACGGTCATTATCGTTACCAGTGACAACGGTATGCCTTTTCCGCGATGTAAAGCGAATCTGTATGATCTTGGAACGAGGGTGCCTCTATGTATTCGATGGCCGGGAGTCACGAAGCCGGGGAGTTCATTTGCAGGAATGGTGAGCCTGGTCGATATTGCACCCACTATTCTGCAAATTATGGGATACACTGGAGAAAAACAAATGTCCGGCGACAGTCTGGTGCCGGCACTTAGCGGCTCCGCGAACGTGTCGTCGCTTTATCCCTCTTTTGAGCTGACCGGAAGGGAGCGGCACATTGCGGCACAGAGTGAATCCCGTGCAGGCTATCCGATGCGATCGCTGCGCACGAAAGATTTCCTTTATATCCGCAATTTCGAGCCCAAACGGTGGCCCGCGGGATCTCCCCCAGATTTTCGTGATGTAGATCGCTCTCCGACGAAAAGCTACATGCTCCAAAATAAAGAAGAGCCAAACGTGCGGGAATTGTATGATCTGGCATTCGGAAAACGCCCGGCCGAAGAGCTGTACGATTTGCGAACGGACCACTGGCAGATCCATAACATCGCCCAGGACACCAGATATACGAAAACAAGAAACTCCATGCGAAGCATCATGGAACAGCGCCTTGCCGCAACCGGCGATCCTCGCGTTCTGGGAAACGGAAGTGTCTTCGATTCGTACCGATACTACATGTTTAAACGTGTGTATCAGTAATCGATTCTTCATATCAAGGCAAAAAAGTCTTCATATCAGGCAAAAAAGCACTCATTTGCCACTCTTGTGAGTGCGCATACAAAAAAAGACTCCAATGCTTTATTGATCGGATGTGGTAATGTTTGGTCGTTAACGGTTCTGAAAGGGGAGATGTGTACGCAAATCTACCGCTTAGCCTTGCCGCCAAATGAAGCACCCTTTTGGGTCGTAATTCCTGTCTGTGCGCTTCTTTCAGATCACTTGATCTTCTAATCCCATGGTTCTCCGGGTTTGCCGGACTGAGATTCTAGCGTATCCGGGCCAGAGTTGCCGAGCGCAATTTGAGTGCCGAGGGCATATCGGCCTTGATTCGCAGAGCCTTTTCACAATACTCCAGCACGGCCGGATAGTCGCCCAACTCAAAGAATGCGCTTGCCAATCCCACCAGAGCCTCCAGTCTATAGGGATTAAGCTCCACACTTCTCTTCAGATGCCGGACCGCTGCGGCATGGTCGCCTAAAACCCGATTGACGGTACCCAGGTGATAGAAGGCCTTGCCGTTATGAGGCTCACACTGCGCCGCTGTAGCAAAGTCCTCAAATGCCTGCTCGTAGCGGGCCTGACAGAAATGAGCAATCCCGCGGTGAATCAGTACGATGCTTTTTAGACGCGGCTCGATTGAAGACTGCAAAATCCTGGTGTATAGCTCGACCGCTGTGGAAAACTGTCTACGGTTATGCGCATGAAGGGCGTCGATAAGCAATTCATCCCTGCTGCGCGGTGTTGTTCTCTTTGACTCCTCAATCATTTCGGGGGGCGAAATCTTGGGTTCCGATGTCCCGGACTCTCTGCCTTCGATTTCGCTTTGAGGTAACAGGTCAGGCTCTTCGGCGGCAAAAGAAAGTCTCCTCTTTTCCAGTTCTTTGTTGAGCTGACGCTGGTAGTCGCGAATTTCCTGGAAAGTGATATCGGAGAGAGAAAGGGTGGCATTGAGTGCGGCCAATTTTCGCCGCAAGGGCGCATCAAGAGGGGCAATTTGACTCTTATAGATCAGTTCGTGTTCTACTTCGGCCCAGGCATCTTGCAGGATTGTGCGAATCTGCACCTCCGCCGTGTCTAAATCCGCATGCTGAGCCTTACGCCGAATCTCATCGGGAATACTCAGCACCAGATGAATGCAACTGTACCCAAATTCACCGATCGTATGGTTTTCGCCTTTATGCTCCGTATCGATAATCGTGTAGCTCGCACGCATAAGATCCTCTACCTGCTGCACATCTTCCATAAACGGGCAAACAACTCGTAAGGCGATGATATCATGAATCGGCTCCGCTACTCCGGTGGATTGACTCTTTTTCAGTCGACTCAGCAACTTTTCGTAATAGCTTGGGAAGGATTTTATACGGCTTTTAATAGTCACAGGGGTATCCATGTTCTCAAGCCTGGTATGAACATCGCGCCATAACTCCTTCAAAACCAAGCGATAGGAGGAGAGCTTAGTTGAATACTCTTCCTGGAGTCTGTTTCGCTCGGGATACAGTTCAATGTTCATGATGCACTTCCTTTAAACCGTATCAAATTATCCAATCACCCTTCCAAACTAACCCGTTTGGCACCGTCACGAATGCTTGGTGGGAGACTGATTAGTAATAGTAATTAGTAATTGGACATATTTAATTGCCTTAATTCCACATAATTCTGCAGATCCACACCGATGCCAGAATTCCGGCCAGATCGGCGCAAAGCGCGGCTGGAAGCGCGTGGCGGGTGCGTCGCACGGCGACGCTTCCGAAGTAGACCGCCAGCACATAGAAGGTGGTCTCGGTGGAGCCCTGCATGGTTGAGACCAGATACGCAAGAAACGAATCGGGCTGGTTGTTGACGACCTCCGCCATAAACCCAAACGCTCCCGAGCCCGAAAGTGGACGAATAAGCGCCATGGGAAGTGCCTCGGCAGGCATCCCAATGTATGATGTGTAATTTTCCAGATACGTCTTTATCAGCTCCAGCGCCCCGCTTGCCCTGAACATACCGATCGCCACGAATATAGCCACCATGAAAGGGATAATCCTGATTGCTATCTGAAAGCCCTCCTTGGCACCGTCGGTGAGAGTCTCGTACACCTTAACCCCGCGAAGGTAACCGTAGATAAGCAGTCCGCCCATTAAAACAGGTATGAGCCAGATGGTGGCAATATTCAGAAACCCAAGTCTCTCTACACGAATTCCGATAGATTCCCTCATCGACTGGAATTCCTGCCGCGAAATCCCGCTGTTGCCGTCGGTGTTATACCTCTCGTAGAGTCCGGCCCTGTCGGACCACTCGGCAAAGGCCTTACTATCCACCCCCTCCTGGACCGGCATCGTGGCGTACTGCTCGGATATACCGAAAATCTCCACCGCTTCAGTCCACTCCGGTTCCGATATGGAATGATTATCCGTGTTCCACGCTTCATAAATACCGGCGACAAATTCATCCTCGCTCAGAATAACGTCGGAGTTTGTATCCAGACTATCGAATTTCAGTACCTGCGCGTAGGTTTCTACCACCTCATTTTTGGCCTGCTCAGGAGCCATGGTACTTTGCACGGCATGGTAGACCAGCGCCCCACCAAACGCCAGTACTATAAGAAGCATCGCTATCCGACCGATCAGCCCGGGAGGGGTAAGTACTTCCTTTTTCTCATCCGGCTCTTTCGCCTTCTCTTCCTCGACCTTCGCCTCCCGAACAATCTCGCTGCTGAGCACCGGATTTTCGCTTCTGCGGGCGAGTGCTTTTGCCGCGATTATCGCAACAGTAGTGGAGATCGCGGTTGCCAAAATAGATGGAATCAGAACCGCGGCGGGATTGGCGGCTCCCGCACCTGCGCGAACGGTTATCACTCCCAGAGGCAAAAGAGTTACGCTGGAGGTATTTATGGCAAGGAAAAGACACATCGCGTTTGTGGCGGTGCCTTTCTCAGGGTTAAGTTTGTTCAGCTCGTTCATCGCCTTGATTCCCATGGGAGTGGCGGCATTTCCAAGCCCCAGTGCATTGGCCGACATGTTCATGATAATTGCCGACATCGCAGGGTGATTGGCGGGCACATCGGGGAAAAGCCGCACCATAATAGGCCTGATCGCCATGGCCACAGCATTCATCAATCCTCCAACCTCAACCACTTTCATTATCCCAAGCCAAAGAGCCATCGGTCCAATCAAACCCAAAGCCAGGGTTACGGCTGCCTTGGCCGATTCGAAAGATGCCTCCGTGACAGCAGCCATCTTGCCGGTGTAGGCGGCCACCAGAATGGAGGACAGAATAAGCATAAGCCAGATAATATTTATCGCAGAGGGTTTCTTTTGAGAATCAGCCATGAATACTCAATCCTATGATTAAAAGGTACACTCACTCTTAAAACTGCGGTTTAAACGAAAAAAGACGCTAATCTTTTGACATAAAGTCTGATACAACCGAGTAAAATAGTTTTTTTTGCATTCCAGATGTACAAATCGGTTTGATGCCGGCATCCAATAATACTCTTTCCTCCGACCAATCGGAAATCTTGAAAAGCTTTCCGTGTTTAGCCGCTTAAGAATAGTTTATTCGTGTTTTGTGCTCGTTTGATTGTCCGGCAAATGGTATTTCGTATTTATGGGCAATAAAGTAAACGACTGTATCGGCGCATTAAAAGGATACATCCGGATAATGTATAAAAAGACAAATATCTCCCAAAGAAAATCGAAATTTCCCAAACACAATCCGCTTCTTGCTTTCGTGGCTGTTGCCTGCGGATCATAAATAACCGTCTACTGTCTTTATCCTTTTATTATATATACTATACCTGTTTTGAATCTGTGTGGAGGTCTCATGAAGGTTATCTTACCCGCTTTGACAGCATTGTCACTATCTATAGCTCTTGTTTCGTCTGCCGATGCAAAGATTGCAGGCCGTTTTCAGGCGCAGAATCAGGGGGCCAATCGGACCATAGCTTACCCGGATGCAGGGACTGAAGCCGGCAAAATCATTCCTCTGAAAAGCTCAGTCGCCACCATGACCATCAACGGATCGATGGTCTTTGTGAACATGGATGAGCCCTCAAAGAATGAAACCGTACTTGAGATCTTCTCTTCAACAGGCGTAATCGTAGAGAGTTATAAGTTACAGGCCGGCAAAAGCAAGTTTGCAGTCAAATGCGATATTCCAGAGGGCGACTCATACTATGCGGTACTTCGTGAAGGTAAAAAGAGCGCCGCTATCTTAGCTCCGATCTCACACCGTTCCATTGCGGGGAAGAATTAGGCGATTCATGCGGGAGGAATCGGCGCATCCGGGAGATACCCTCCCTTAACCCGCGGGTTCCCTGTGCTCCGATCAATGCCGGTGCATTTGTGTTGGCAAAAAACTGATGTGTTGTATGGTTTAAATGTGTTTAATCCGAGGGGTTAGGCATAACCAGTCCCGCATACGGGTCTTGTTTGCACAGCGCTTTCTCGGCAAACAAACTACAATTGCGATTTCCAAC
>CAZPHU010000113.1:0-11693 GCA_964586285.1 uncultured Fibrobacterota bacterium
AGGCTGGGAGGGGGTGTATTTGCCCCGGAGAATCGCTAAAGTCAACCTTAAAGCAGCCGCATTTATCTCATTAGAGAACTGGTGATAATTCCGATCTGAACTGCTGCCGTTGCCGCCATATTCTCATCGAAGAAATAAGTGTCGAACTTGAGCCCAAAATGAAACCGCCTTATCTGAAGTCCAGCTTTGGCTGTCAGGCTGAAACAGGTTTCAAACTCTGTCTGGGCATCGGTTCTGTTTCTAACAGACAAGGACATGATCGTAAAGCCGGGGCCAAGATCCACAAATCCAATCAGCCGGCGAGAAAACGGAGCATAGAGTTTGGGAACAAAATTGAGCTTAAAAATATGAACAGACCCGTCCTCGAATGCCAGTGAATACAGGGAAAGCGTCGTATAGTCGAAATGCATTCCAAATCCGAGGTTTCTGCTGACTTTTATTATGGGCTCTACACTGACATCAAAACCCATATCCCCGTTTACTATATCCGCCGCAATCCCGGCCCCAATAGTGTTTTGGAAATGTTTCAAGCGACCTTTACCGCCTGAAAACAAGCGAAAACCTTCGGCTGCCGGGTGTTTGTTATCTTGAAAGAGGCTGTGGGTGCAAACGATGTTTTCGCTCTTAATACTCGTCGCGTATATGCTACCAATGCAGGAAATGATAGAGACACCTATCGTTACAATCCGGCGCTGAAAAAAAATTCTTACACTCCTTTTCCTGTTTGCAATAAGAGTCGAGATCTGTCCCCCCATTTTACGAAACCTGCCTTCGATAACTGCATCGGACCATTTTGACGGAAGTTTTTGTTTTCGTGCATGTCAAACAATTGCCTTCTAATAATGACAAATGAATACTATTTTGAATAAACACAACTAAGAAGAGTCTTATCGCGAAATCAACCTTTATATCAACAGGGCTATACAAAGGGGAAGAAAATGAGAAATTATGTGATCCGGACATATAATCCGCTGGAAAATTCCGAAAAGGAGAATGAATGGTTTTCTTCCGAATGTAAAAGACTTTTTTCTCAACGGTACAATCTTACATATATGACGATTTCGGGCTTGGCATTTTCCGAGGAACAATTCCTTGCCTGGAATAAGGAGTTTGACCCTGAGAAGAAGCAGTACCTGTTAATCGAGGACCGGCGGGTTATAATAGCTTTTGCCATAATACTAAAAGATCGGTTGAAAAACTTCAAACTGGAAGGTTTGGTAGTTGATGAAGATTACAGAAGAAAAGGGAATGCTGGTTTGCTGATTGAAAAAAGCTTCGAAATCGCAAAAGAACTGGGATTTAGATCAGTAGAAACCGAAGTATACGCGGACAACAAGCCAATGTTGATGAACGTGATATCCAAAGGGTTCAAGCCGGTTCGCATAAATTACCATAAGCGCTTTGATGGTGAGGATATAGTGGTTTTCAAGAAATACTTTTAAAAGACGGAAAAAAGAAGCGGGGACGGGAATGCATTTATTGCGTTTAGATAAGTCTATTTAAGAAGCTCTTTTCGGGCCCTCAACTTGGATAGAATATGCAGGGTGAATTCATCGGCCTGTATTAGCCTGAGGATTGTTCGGTATCTTAGTCCTGGAAAAGGGAACCTGCTTATTTGTTCTTCAGTGGAGGCGCGATTTCCTCCACAGCCTGTCTATCGCCCATTTGCCGGGGCCGTAGGCCAACAGAAGAAACAGCCCGCCGCTTACAGCCCGGTTTTTCAGGAAAGCGGAAAACTGGCCCTGCTGGGCGAAATCGGTGTACCATTAGATACTATGTTCTAAAGAAGCATGAATTTAGTGCAATAAATGTATCCCCGTCCACGGGGGTCCACGGGCTCTTTGGCTCGACTAATGTGCGCCCTTGCCGGTTACTACAACCAAAAAAGTGCGCAGGATTATCTTGAGGTCAAGGAGAATCGACATATTCTCGAAATAGTAAAGATCATAAAGCACCTTCTGCTTTACATCCTCGATGGTCTCATCATATTTGTGTTTTATCTGAGCCCATCCGGTAATTCCGGGCTTCATCTTTATTCGTCTTATGTACCAGGGTATCTCCTTTTGAAGCTCCTCTATGAAATGGCGGCGCTCGGGGCGGGGGCCTACCAGACTCATTTCTCCTTTGAGCACGTTGATAAACTGCGGGATTTCATCCAGACGTGTTTTGCGTAGAAACCTGCCCAGGGGAGTGATGCGGGGATCATTTTCCGTTGCCCATACAGGACCGGATCGTTTCTCGGCATCCTGATACATCGAACGAAACTTCATCATAATAAACGGTTTGCCGTTCTGTCCGATTCGTTCCTGCTTGTACACGGCCGGACCGGGTGAACTCAGTTTTACCAGCATCGCTACCAGAAGCCAAATCGGGGCTCCGATTGTCAACACGCCAAAAGACACGGCAATGTCCATAAGCCGCTTAACCTGCGCTTCCCAACCCGGCATGTGATCCTTAAGAAGAACCATCAGAGGAATGCCGAAAATCTGGTGCGTCTTGAGATGACCGGATATAACATCCATAAGCGAAGGCACCATGTAAATAGTCAGGCGAACGTCCTCGCAATAGCTGACTATTTTGAGGATCTCATTGGCCGAGGTCGAAACGTGAGAAATAATCAAACCCGATACACTTTCCTTGTGTACGATATCGGGAATTTCCGAATAGGTTCCCAGAACCGGCTTCCCTCCTATGATGTTTCCTTTCTTCCGTCCGTCATCATCGATAAAACCGATCACTCTGAAGCCAAGCTGAGGGAAACTGCTGATTTTGTCGTGAAGTTTTTTGCCCTCTGAAGAGGCACCGATTATTACCAGATTCTGTATGCCGATGCCTCGGGAGAAAAGCCAAGACAGGAAACTATGCATCATGAACCGATCGAAGGTTGCGAAAAAAAGCATACAGCCGCCGTAGGTAAACAGCGTGGCGAATTTCGTCCGGGTAAACAGAATCCGCGGATCTCCTGTTTTGGCAAAATCGATTATCTGCGGAGCGCTCGTGAGCAAAAAAAGCAGGAAAGTGCCCACAAGAATCGTTTTTGCGACAGCGAAAAATTCATCTAGTCGGGACTCCTTATACCAGTCGCGGTACAACCCTGTAAAAAAGAAAAGAATTGCCCACCCGCAAGATAGAATCACCATGGGGTTGTAGTAATCGTTAAATAAAAGGTCGGGGTTGAAAGCTTCCGGAAAATAGCCGCTTTTATAACGCAGCCAAAAAGTGGTGTAGAAAGCTACGAAAAAGGCCAGTATATCAAAAACGAAAGTCAGTACCTTTTCGGTAAGACGCGTACCCATGAAGTCAGTTCCTAATCATCGAAATTCCCGCGAATAAAGGCGTCGAAAAGTGAGACACCGGAAACGGGGGTTTTTGGCGAGGCCGAGCGTTCAGAATATAATGCGCACGCATCGGCTTGAATATTGTACCCGCAAACCGCAAACGGGACGGGAAACCTGTCGTGGGTTTTGGTCGAAAGAAGGGTTGCGTGGTCGGGTAAAACCATAACCCGATAATCATCATACGTCTGGATAAAATCAAGCACCTCACCCACAACAAACTTGTCGAACTCTTCTATGGCCTGAAGTTTTTTCTCTAAAATGCCCTCGTGTGAGGTCTCATCTGGAGCTTCAACGTGAAGGTACACAAACTCCTGAGTCTCAAGAGCCTTACGGGCTGCTTCCACCTTGCCGGCATAATTTGTTCCGAGATAACCGGTTGCTCCCTTAACATGCCGCACGGTTAAACCCGCCAGTTTCCCTAACCCTCGAACCAGGTCGACAGCCGAAATAACCGACCCTTCTATTCCGTACCGATTCTTAAGGCTGGGGAATCGAACCGCTTTGCCGTGACCCCAGAGCCATATATCGGTGACCGGCTTTTTCCCCTCACCTATCCTGCGCCTGTTTACGTCGGACTCCGCTAAAATCGATCTCGCGTTTTGCCCTATATGAGCGATAAGATCTTCTCCCGGTCCGTGAGGTAAAAAAGGCTTGATTTGCCTACCCGAAATATCATGCGGGGGAGTGGCCTCCAGGTTTTCGGGAAAATCGTTAATCACAAGAAGATGACGATAGCTGACGCCGGGATAGAAGACGATCCTGTCGTCGTTTAATCTCTCACTAAGCTCGGTGATAATTTTCTCTGCATCCTCGTTTTCAATATGCCCGGCAGAGTAATCCTCCATACGACCGTCAACAACTGTAACAAGATTGCAGCGAAAAGCGGTCTGATTCTCGGAAAGGGTAAGTCCAAGACTGGCGGCTTCAATCGGAGCACGCCCGGTAAAGTACGTATCCGGATCATAACCCATCAACGACATGTTGGCCACATCGCTGCCGGGAGCCTTTCCGTCCGGTACTGTTTTTACGAGACCGACCCGCCCGAGTGCCGCGATTTTGTCCATGTTGGGAGTGTGCGCATACTCTAAAGGAGTTTTATTTCCAAGCTCGGCAATAGGTTCGTCCGCCATTCCGTCGCCGAGAAGAATTATCCGTTTCATATAACCACCATCTACAAAAGACTGTCCATAACCGACTGCTTCATCTGTTCTATATCTATTACCTTGCGGTGTCTGATCTCTTTTTTGTCTAAACCGCTGACTGCAGAATGAATTGCTGTGTTTGTTACCTCACTCAACCTATCAATCGATTGGAATTCGTTTTCTATCTCCTCACCACTAATTCCCTTCAAAACATCACGGCTGAATTTATAGGGGCTTGCGGTCGAATCGATCACTATCGGAACACCATCATCTCTCATGCGCTCGGCTGCCGCCACCGCAACCGCGGTATGGGTGTCGATCGTGTAGCCGGATTTCCTGTAAACCGAGCCGATTGTCTCAAGCACCTGAGGTTCATCAATCCAGCAGGGAAGGATCAACTCATCCATAAGCTCCTTGATTTTCCCGCCGATGGTAAAGCTTCCGGATTTATTCAGACTTTCGTACATAGTTTCGACCGTAACCGCATCCTTACCGCTGATCTCAAAAAGGAACCGCTCGAGATTGGATGAAATCAGGATATCCATTGAGGGGCTCATTGTGCGGTAGAACTCACGGTTTCGGTCATATTTACCGGTTGTGAAGAAATCAGTCAGGATGTTGTTTCTGTTGGATGCGCAGATTAGTCGCCTGATCGGAACACCCATTTGTTTCGCATAGTAGCCAGCGAGAATATTACCGAAATTACCGGTAGGCACACAAAAATCCACAGGAGAGCCCGGTTCAATTCGACTGTTGGAAAGAAGCTCACCGTATGCCCGAAAGTAGTATACGATCTGCGGACTCAGACGCCCCCAATTGATGGAATTGGCTGATGAAAATTCCATGTTACGCTTTTTTAACTGTTCCCGTAAATCGCTGTCGCCAAAAAGATTTTTCACGCCGGTCTGACAATCATCGAAATTACCTCTTACCCCGATTACACAGGTATTATCACCTCCGGTAGTCACCATTTGAAGCTTCTGGATAGGACTGACCCCACCGTCGGGAAAGAAAACAACAATCGATATGCCCTCACAGTCCTTAAAACCCTCCAGCGCAGCCTTGCCGGTATCGCCGGATGTCGCAACCAGAATCACCGTATGATTCGTTTTGCCAAGCTTCTTTTTTGCTATTCGAAGGAAGTGAGGCATGATCTGCAAGGCTACATCCTTGAAAGCGGCCGTAGGGCCGTGCCACAATTCAAGAATGTGGCGGTTGCCGGAGATATCGGCAAGCTTGACTACCGAAGGTATATCGAATGTATGCTCATTGTAAGCCGAATCTATACACTCGGTCAGCTCCCGATCGCTGTAATCGTCAAGCAGCGGGCGAAGTACTCTGAAAGCGGTCTGATGGTAAGTTTCGTTTGCAGCCGCGAGCGCGTCTACTTTGGGAAACGATTCGGGAACGAACAGCCCGCCGTTGGGAACCATACCAAAATTGATTGCCTCGGCGGAGGAAACCGGCTCGTGATTGTCTCGCGTACTTATGTATTTCATCTGAAACTCAACTTTTATACTTGTTTAAACTAATCTTCTATACGAATGATCTGTGTTTTGTCTCTGACAATATCGGGCATTGCCTCTATCTCGGCAATCGCTTTCTGCAAATTTCTCTCTCGTGCCGGATGCGTAACCATCACAACAGGCACACTGTCGGGCTTTGATCCCTCGTGCTGCACCAGTGAAGCTATGGAGATACCGTGATCACCAAGAACCGATGCAATAGGGGAGAGAATCTTGGGACGATCCGGAACGGTAAACCGCAGATAGTAGCGCAAAACGATATCATCCATGTCGCGTAACTGTTTTTTCTTCTTCTGAACGTAAAAGTTCATGGGTATCCGCACCGGAGTGTTGCCGGAGATGTTTCTGGCAACATCCACGATATCGCCAACAACCGCTGATGCCGTGGGAAGCTCACCGGCGCCTTTTCCGTACAGAAGAATCGGACCTACTGCGTCTCCCTCCAACAGCACCGCATTGAATTCGTTACTCACCGATGCCAGAATATGGTTCTTTTTGAGCATAGCCGGATGAACCCGCACATCAAGAGGCTTGCCCGTACCGGATGACTTGATGACACCAAGCAGCTTGATACGATATCCAAGCTCATTGGCATATCCGATATCCTCCGCATTTATGCCGGTGATCCCCTCTACCGGCAATTCCTCATAGGATACATATCCGCCGTAAAGAAGCGATGCCATTATGGCTACTTTGTGTCCGGTATCCCCTCCACCAATATCAAGCGTGGGATCCGCTTCGGCAAAGCCGTTTTTCTGGGCAAGATGAAGCGCTTCCTCAAAGGTCAGTTGGTTGACCTCCATCTCGGTTAAGATATAGTTACATGTGCCGTTTATGATTGTTTTCAGAGAAATTATGTCGTTTGCAACCATTGATTCGCGGATTGTTTTGATCGTAGGCATACCCCCACCCACCGACGCTTCGAAATAGACCGATACCCCGTTTCGCTCGGCGGTCTCGAAGATCTCGGGTCCGTTTTCGGCGATAAGTGCCTTATTGGCGGTTACCACGTGTTTCTTGTTTTGGAGCGCCTTGATCACAACATCCTTTGCCGCCGTTGTGCCGCCGATGAGTTCGACAACAACATCTATATCCGGATCAGACAGGATATCATCGGCATTATCGGTACAGACAGCATCGCCAACCGGAAGATCTTCGAATAAAGAGGTCTGCTTATCCACTATTCGCCTGAGACTGATTTTGAGGTCCAGCTCATTTGCGAAGAAGATTTCCTGCTTGTGGAGAATTTTTGCTACACCGCCTCCTACCGTTCCGGCACCGATTAATCCGACATTGCACTTAGCCATAATAGATCCTTCCTATATTTATCATGAGCGGAATCGGGAGAATTACCACAGACTTGTTATACACCATTATTGGTCTCGGGTTAAAAACGGACAAGTCGCACCCGGGATAAGGTACTAAAATACAATCTGGAACGGAGCTGGTTGGAAAGGAGAACCATATCCAAGCGAAAGTCTTCTGTGAAAACCTATAAACAAGATTTAGAGAGATACACGGGGATTATTGAAGAGCAGATCAATTGATTTCGGATTTACCGAATAAGGGCATAGAAAGTAATGCGCAAGTACAGCAGGCAGGACAGTGGGAAGGGTAGCCAATGATTCAGGCCCCGCATTGGCTTATTCTTCGTTGAATTTTTTTATGAACAGCTGCTCGATTGCCTCGAGAGCCTGCTGCTCATCTTCACCCTCGGCTTTTATTATTACTAAGGCGTTATGCGCGGCGGCAAGCATCATCACGCTCATGATACTCTTGGCATCGGCACTTATGCCGTCCTTTTCCAGCGATATTGAGCAGCGGTACTTGTTGGCGGTTTGAACGATCATGGATGCCGGGCGTGCATGAATACCCAGTGAGTTAATGACTTTGATCTCTTTTTCGACCATTATTAATTTCTGTCTTTCTTTCTTCCGAAGCCCAGTTTCAGGCGCAATTTCAAGCCGTCGTCGTTAATGTCCCGTAATAATGTATCCAGCTCGGAGGCCATAGTTTTTAATTCAGTATAAAATACTTCATCCTTCAACAACTGTCCTAATGAACCTTCTCCGTTTTGAATATCATCAACCATTTGTTTGATGGATATAGAAATTGAATCAACGCGCCCGGTAAGCGCAAGGGCTTGTTGCGTTAAAAGAGAGCCGTTTGCCAAAATAGTATCTACGTGAGTCCCGTTGGAATCCAAAAGCTGTTTTATATCGACTGTAAGGCCGTGAATGTTACGTACACTTTGATTGATCTGATGCTTGTTTGTGCTTACCAGATTCTCGACTTCAAAAGTTATGGTATCGAGCCGTTCCGATAGTTTGCCGAAAAGAGAGACAAATTCGGTATCTCCGACAGTCTGAGCGTAGAGATTTCCAACGTTGCCCAGAAGCACCTCTACATCCGCCAGCACATTTCCCATCATACCCATCGCCTCGGCGATGCCGCTGTCAAACTGGCCGTTAATGAAAGTAGTATCCTGAGCAGTATTCGGTTTCAGATCAGATCCTTTACCGGACAGCTGGATGCCTATAGCACGCTCGCCCATAAGGCCGATGTTCTGAACGATAATTTTAGACGAGTCGGTAATCGCTAAGCCTTTTTCGATCTTGATATTAACCGCAACCTTCTCGCCTCTTAAATACATCGAGCCGATATGGCCGCGTTTGACCCCGTTAACATTTACAGGGTCTCCCTTCTGAAGAGAGCCGACATTGGAGAACAAGACGGTATACTCAACCATTTTACCGGTAAGTGAAGCATCTTTTAGCCACAGTACTCCCGCAACAAGAATAAAAAGGGCAAAAAAGATGGATGCACCCACTAACACTTCGGCATTGGCTCTTTTCACAACACACTATCCTTTCCCACGAAAATCAGGGACAGAGTACATGGTGCACATAGAGATTTATGGTGAGTTTGTAGTAAAGAACTACTAAAATACAATGTCGACGGAAAAAAAGATGTTTTCATAAGATTAGCGGATGAGGGGCATTCAGCCCCCCCACCACTTTTATTCAGGCAGTACTTCAGGTATATCTGTTTTGAGTGATTTTACAGGTTTATGATTTTTAAGTTTTTTGTTAAATTTTACCAGCTGTCTTCTCATCTTTTCCATGGCAAGATCAACGGCCTTTCCGGTTTTCTCTGCTTTGGCTTTAGCACTCAACTGCTGGCCAAGTATGGTTACTATCACCTCAGCCAGCTTCTCATCGTGCACCGAGTCCAATATTACGTGACTGGATGTGATTTTATCCGCCCATTTTTCCAGATTCAGCAATTCTTCGGTGATAAATTCCTTCATCGACTCAGAAGCCTTGGAGTGTCTGGCGGTAATTTGAATATTCATCCTGGAAACCTCCTTGGACAAAATAAAAAGGCAGTTATTATGAGGCTTTTACGCCCCTAAGTTTATATGCTTCCGATGCATTATAAGAGCTTCTAACGAAAGGCCCCGACACAACCGCATCGAAGCCGATTTGTTTGCCGATGCGTGCGTAGGCGGCAAATTGATCGGGTTCTACATAATTTACGACCTCTACCTGCCTCCCTCCAGGTTGCAGATACTGTCCGATAGTCACAAGTCGACAACCGGCATCGTATAAATCGTGCATCAGTGAGATAACCTCATCCCCGGTTTCACCCAAACCAACCATAAACCCGGATTTGATGATTGTATCCGGTTGATATCGGGCGGTTTGGGTTAAAAGTTCGAGTGACCTTTTGTAGATAGCCTGCGGCCGAATACGAGGGTATAGTCGCGGCACCGTTTCTACATTATGATTCAATACGTGCGGGCGACTGTCAAGAACTGTTTTAAGCGAATGGGCGTTTCCCTGAAAATCGGGAATCAGAACCTCCACAAGCAGAGAAGGATTTCGATTCTTGAGTGTGGAGACAACCAAAGCAAAGTGCGAGGCTCCACCGTCGGGCAAATCGTCCCGGGTTACCGAGGTAATTACAACATAGGAAAGACCCAGCTCTGCGACAACATCACTCAGGCGCATCGGTTCCTCTGGATCCAGAGCGACGGGAGTGCCGGTTGAAACGGAACAGAAACTGCAATTGCGGGTGCATACATCACCCATGATTAGAAAAGTTGCCGTACCGCGGGAGAAACATTCCCCTCTGTTGGGGCATTTGGCCTCCTGACAAACGGTATGAAGACGACCCGCGCTCAATTGAGCCAGGACCTTTTCTTTCTTTCCACCACAGGGAATCGGGCGCTTAAGCCATGACGGTATTCGCGCCCTATCCTGTTTTTCGGAGCCGGACAGCCTGTTTTCGGGCATACTCATTGGGCGAACTCATATATACTCAGTTGTACTTTTGTCTCAGACGAGCGGGCAAAAGTTTCATTTGCTCACGATATTTTGCGACGGTCCGTCGCGCGACTTTCAAATCTTCACGGGTCAGTATATCGGCAATTTTTTGATCCGAGAGCGGCTTGCGGGAATTTTCCGTCTCCACCAGTTCTCGAATACGATTCTTTATACGCTCCGATGATACATCCGCTCCGTCCCCGTTTCGACCGACAGCTTCGGTGAAAAAGTATTTCAGCTCAAAAATGCCGTGCGGCGTTTGTACATATTTGTTGCTGGTGACTCGGCTGACCGTGGAAATGTGCATATCGACCATATCGGCGATATCCTGTAATTTCAAGGGAGACAGATTCGGCGGACCCTTTTCAAAAAAGTCGGTTTGGCGCTCAATAATCGCATACATCACCCGCAGCATCGTTGTTTTGCGCTGCTCGATGGAGCGAATAAGCCAGGTGGCGCTGTTGAATTTCTCACGAATATACTTTTTAACATCCTTGCGCGTGTTGCTCCCGCGCTTAAGCATATTCGCATAGGCACGGTTTATATGAAGAGACGGAGAGGAACGGTCGTTTAGCGTGACCACAAACTCCCCATCGATCTTCTCCACGATCAGATCCGGCACAATGGTCGAGGAGCTATCTTTGTTAATCAGGTAGCCGGGTTTTGGATGAAGTTTCTTTATGGTATCGATCGAATTCTGCACATCGCGTGTATCGATACTGAACTTGCGTGAGATGTCGGGAATTTTAAGTTTCTCAAAAAGTTCCCAGGCTTCGGTAATGATACGCATCGCCAGGCTTTCGTGAAGATTAAGACGACGAAGCTGGATCTGCAGACATTCCTGGAGAGTGCGTGCTCCTATTCCGGGAGGATCCATGCGCCTTATCACATTAAGCGCCTCCTCGATTTCATACGGATTGGCTTCGGTGACCTCGGCGATATTTTCGATGGGAATTCGAAGATAACCGTCACTCTCCAGACATCCGATCAGAAATTGGACAAGGAGTGCCCGTCTTTCGGGAAGTTTTTTTTCGGCAAGCTGCTCGGTGAGGTATTCTTCAAGCGTCGGCTGGTACACGGCCGTAGGTTCGAAATACTCCTTGCTCCTGTCAACCTCTTCGCTGCTACTGTAGCCAAGATCAAACCCCTCTTCCAGGTACTCTTCCCAGTCGACCTCATCCTCATCGACCTCGACTTCCTTCTCCTCATTTTCCTCTTTTTCCGGCTCCTCAACCTGCTCCTCCAGACCGTCAAGCTCATCGGCGGCTTCCAGAACCGGATTCATCTCCAACTCGTTTTTCAATAGCTGTTCTAACTGAAGGGTATTAACCTGCAGCAGCTTCAGCGATTGAATCATCT
>CAZPHU010000114.1:0-11661 GCA_964586285.1 uncultured Fibrobacterota bacterium
AACTTATTGCGCCGATTGCAATGGAAAAGGAACTTCGTTTCGCTATTCGTGAGGGCGGACGTACAGTTGGAGCCGGTGTAGTCACCGATATTGTCGAGTAATCGATACGTTTTTTGAGGAGTAAAGATGCCCAGAGATAAAATTACACTGGAATGTACATCGTGTAAGCAGCGTAATTACATGTCGACCAAGAATAAGCGTAAGCATTCGGGACGCGTAGAGTATACAAAATACTGCCCGTTTGAGCGAAAGCGTACTGTTCACAAAGAGTCTCGATAGGGATCGGACGGTTCGCAGAAGAGTCCCAAAAGTCATGTCACCGACATTACTTGATGGGTAGTTGTTTAACAGCATTTTCGGAGAACAGGCCTGTAGCTCAACTGGCAGAGTAGTGGTCTCCAAAACCATTGGTTGGGGGTTCGAGTCCCTCCAGGCCTGCGTTCTCATTGTGAGATTGGCCAATGCAAAAATTGTTGCAATATTTAAAAGGTGTGCGTTTTGAGATGGCCAAGGTCAGTTGGCCTACAAGAAGCGAGGTAGCCGGTGCTACAACGTTGGTGATTGTCTTAAGTATAGCAGTGTCCATAATAGTGAAAATTTTCGATTTGGGTTTAAGCACTCTACTAGGATATTTCATTAATTTGTAATCGTTGCTCACACCCATTTAACAGGAATAAGTAATGGCAATGCAGTGGTATGTAGTTCAAACCTATTCGGGGCAAGAGGCTAGAGTGGCCCAATATGTCCAGGAGTTTATAGACTCCGGAGATATGGAAGGGCTGATTGATCAAGTGCTCATGCCTACCCAGGATGTTGTGCAAGTTAAGAATGGAAAGAAAATTAAAACTACACGCAAGTTCTTTCCAAGCTATGTACTTGTCAATATGGAATTGAACAAGGAAACCATGCATTTCATCAGGAATATAAACGGAGTGAGCGGTTTTGTTGGCGGCAATAAGCCGCAGCCTCTGCGTCCCGAAGAAATCAGGCGCATACTTGGACAAACAGAAAAAACTGCTCAGCAAGAGATATCCGAGGTCCCTTTTGAAATTGGCGATGCCGTTAAAATAAAGGAAGGTCCGTTCAAAGATTTTGACGGAACGGTTGATGAGATTCACCCCGAAAAGGGGAAAGTAAAGGTGATGGTAAGCGTGTTTGGTCGATCGACCCCCGTGGAGGTTGATTTCATGCACGTGAATCCAATAAGCTAAATATCAGGATGTCCTAACGAAAGGGTTGGGAAGTTGGCTAAAAAAATTATTGCCCAGATTAAGCTCCAAATCCCTGGGGGGCAGGCGAATCCGGCACCTCCGGTTGGTCCTGCGCTGGGGCAGCATGGTGTAAATATCATGGAATTTTGCAAGGCGTTCAATGCAAAGACCAAAGATGCCCAGGGTATGGTCACGCCGGTTGTTATCACGGTTTATGCCGATCGGTCGTTTACGTTTATTACCAAAACACCGCCGGCATCGGTGCTCATTCTGAAAGAATTGAATGTAAAAAAAGGCTCAGGTACACCGAATAAGGAAAAGGTAGGCAGCCTTACTCAGGATCAGGTCCGTAAGATTGCTGAGATAAAAATGCCGGATTTGAATGCCGCAAGTGTAGAGGCCGCTATGGAAACGATAGCGGGAACTGCACGAAGCATGGGTGTGAAAGTTGTTTAAAGCAATCAGTGAAGTGGAGCCGGTAGAATAATGAAGCACGGAAAAAAATGGAGAAATGTCCGGGAGAAGGTCGATAAGACCAAGGAGTATGCCGTTTCCGAAGCGATAGACTTTTTACGGTCAAACTCGGCGGTAAAATTTGATGAAACTTTGGAGATCGCGGTAAATCTAGGTGTTGATCCTCGCAAAAGTGATCAAGCGGTGAGAAGTGCGGCCGTTTTACCTCACGGTTTAGGTAAAACGATCCGTGTGCTTGCCTTTGCTCAGGGAGAAAAAGCAAAAGAGTCGCAGGAAGCCGGAGCGGATTATGTCGGCGCCGAGGATTTAGCCGAAAAGATAAGTGGTGGTTGGTTGGAATTCGATGCAGTTGTAGCTACTCCCGATATGATGAGGGTCGTCGGAAAATTGGGTAGAATTTTAGGTCCGCACGGACTCATGCCCAATCCCAAGGTTGGAACTGTGACCATGGATATTGGTCAGGCTATCGGAGAGTTAAAAAAGGGCCGCGTGGAATTTCGTGTAGAGAAAGCAGGTATACTTCACGCTCCGTTGGGGAAACTTTCATTCGAAACAAATAAACTGATCGATAATGCAAAGGCATTTATGGATGCGGTCATTAAGGCAAAACCCGCCGCTGCCAAGGGTTCTTACATAAAAAGAGTTACCTTGACAAGTACGATGGGACAGGGGTTGCGTGTAAGCGCAGCTGAGCTGAAATAATTTTGCCGATAGGATGATCTATAGCCGGGGAAAGATCCCTATTTGCTGAAAAGAGGTTACTTAAAAATGTCAACGAGAACCGAAAGAACGGAAGTAATCGATCTGCTCGAAAAAGAGCTGGTTGATGCAACCGGAATTTACCTGACTAATTTCAATGGTATTGATGTAGAAAAAGTTACAAAGCTACGCAGCGATTTGCGCGAGCAGGGTGCTCGGTATCTGGTGGTGAAAAATACTCTCGCACGTATTGCTCTGGAGCGGTGTGGGGATAGAAAAACCGAGTTGGTCCCTTTTCTTAAAGGGCCGACGGGTGTTGCCGTTACAAGGCAGGAATCTACCGGGCCGGCTCGGGTTATAAAGAATTTTAAGAAAGATAACAAGGATCTACTCGATTTAAAAGTTGCCTATGTTGACGGTAGCCTTTTTAATGCCGAGCAGACTGAAGCGTTGGCTAATCTGCCAAGCCGTGAGATCCTTCTTTCACAGCTTCTTTCTGTGTTTAAAGCACCTATGGCAAATCTGGCCGGATCGCTTAATGGTATTCTGAGCAAATTTGTAAGGACGCTGGAAGCAGTAAAGCAGAAAAAAGAAGCAGAATAACAGAGAAAAATACACGTATCACTTTTTTATGGAGGTTTGACTGTGGCTACGTTGACCAATGAGGAGATCATCGAGGCTATTTCAAATAAGACAGTCCTCGAATTGTCCGAATTAATTAAGGCAATCGAAGAGAAATTTGATGTTCAGGCCGCGGCTCCTGTTGCTGTTGCCGCTGCACCTGGTGCTGCGGCTGGCGGTGCTGAAGCTGCCGCTGAGGAAAAGACTGAATTTGATGTAGTTCTTAAAGAGGCAGGCGGAAAGAAAATTCAGGTTATTAAGGTTGTACGCGCGATCACCGGACTTGGTCTTAAAGAAGCTAAAGATCTGGTTGAGGGCGCTCCAAAGCCGGTTAAGGAAGGTGCGACAAAGGAAGATGCTGAAGCAATTAAAAAGCAGCTTGAAGAAGTCGGTGCTTCCGTTGAGATTAAATAAATATTTTTCAACAACCATTCAAATGGTAAGGACGGCATATAGCTACACACTGTGCGTGCCCAATTACTAAAAAAAATAGTGACACGAGACGCAACAGACGGGGATGTATTAATGCAATCTCTTTATGTCGCGTTTCGTGTCATTTATTGTATCTAAGTTCGTTCATTTCTGTTGATCAATCCCACTGAATCCTAGGGGATAGCCGAATGTCAGACCGTAGAAATTATTCGCGAAGCGCGCATGTAATGGATCTCCCGAACCTGTTGGAGATTCAAACCCAGTCGTATGAAGCATTCCTGCAACAGGATATTCCACCTCGATTGAGAAAAAAAGAAGGGCTGCACGGAGCTTTTTTAAGTCTGTTTCCGGTAAATGATGTCAAAGGATATTATTCACTGGAATATGACGGATATAAGCTGGGCGTGCCCAAATACAGCCTCAGGGAGTGCAAAGAAAGAGGTATGACTTATGCAGCTCCTTTGAAGGTGGATATGTCCTTGTTAGTATATGAACAGGACGGGGAAACAAAGAAGTTTGTAGAAAAGATAACCAATGAGGTTTATATCGGTGAGATACCGCTTATGACCGAACGGGGAACGTTTGTCATAAATGGTGCCGAAAGAGTCATCGTCAGCCAGTTGCACCGCTCTCCCGGCATAACTTTTGACGAAGTTGCTCATCCAAGCGGAAAGAAACTTCTAACCGCGCGCATTATCCCACAGAGAGGGTCATGGGTAGAAATACTCATGGATATGGATGATGTAATGACTGTAAATATCGATCGTCGAAAGAAAATGCCCGCAACGATACTTTTGCGTGCTCTTGGGTTTTCCACCGACGAAGATTTACTCCATGTTTTTTACAATTCCAGAGAAATGCCGGTAAATGAGGAAAGCAAGGATGAATTGCTTGGTTCAGTTGTCGCAAAAAGTGTATTCAGCACCGAAACCGGTGAGATTATTGTAGATGCAAATGAAACTCTTACCGAGGAAAAGTGGCAGGCTCTTTTCGATACCGGCATAGAGAAGTTGGAAATCCTTAGTGATGTGCCTAATCCCGAAAATATGATTATTCGCAACACAATTGCCGCCGATTCAACCAAATCGGAGGAAGAGGCACTTCTTTTCATTTATGCTACAATGCGCCCCGGTGATCCGCCAAACGTGGAAACCGCAAGAAATTTGGTTCATAGACTTTTCTTTGATGAGAAAAGATATGATTTGGGTGATGTAGGAAGGTATAGAGTCGACACCAGATTAAACATTAAGCACCCGGAGGGAGTTAACACCCTCACAAAAGAAGACTTTGTAGCTGCATTCAAATACATGATCGGGTTAACAATCGGTGAGGGCTTCATAGATGACATCGATCATCTTGGGAATCGCCGTGTTCGCTCGGTGGGTGAGCTCTTAAGCGCCCAGTTTACCGTGGGGCTTACACGTATGGTTAGAACCATACGTGAGCGTTTGAGTTTACGTGATACCGAGAACCTTACTCCTCAGGACCTTATCAATGCCAGAACAGTATCGACTGTTGTTCAGGCATTTTTCGGGTCTTCTCAATTGTCTCAGTTTCTTGACCAAACAAACCCGCTTTCCGAACTTACGCATAAGAGACGTGTAAGTGCGCTTGGGCCGGGTGGGTTGACAAGAGAGCGAGCCGGTTTTGAGGTTAGAGACGTGCACCATACTCATTACGGACGGTTATGTCCTATCGAAACGCCTGAAGGGCCCAACATCGGACTGATTGCTTCACTGAGTACCTTTGCACGAGTAAACGAATTTGGGTTCATTGAAACACCTTACCAGAAAACCGAAGAGGGTGCACTTGTAGGGAAGGTTGAATACCTTACCGCCGACCAGGAAGACAACTACAAAATCGCTCAGGCAAATACTCCGGTCGACGAAAATGGGAAGATGACCGAAAACGTGGTATTTGCTAGGTACCGAGGGGATTTTCCGCTCGTACCGCCGACCGATATTTCCTATTTTGACGTTTCTCCGATGCAACTTGTAAGCGTCGCGGCAGGTCTTATTCCATTCCTGGAGCATGATGATGCCAACCGTGCCCTGATGGGATCAAACATGCAGCGTCAGGCCGTTCCTTTATTGGTTACTGATTCTCCATATGTAGGAACCGGACTCGAAAAGCGTGCGGCTGTCGACAGTGGATGTATGATTGTTGCCAAAAATCCAGGTGTGATAGAAAAAGTTGATGCCAAGAGAATCGTTGTTCGCAAAGAGAAGACCGGCGATACCGAAGATGTACTTGGTTTGATGGAAACCGATACTTACGAACTGGTAAAGTTCGAACGGTCAAACCAGGATACAACGATAAACCAGAGAATATGCGTATCGGCGGGGCAAAAGGTGAAGGCAGGTGATGTCCTTGCCGACGGGCATGCCACCGATAAAGGCGAACTCGCACTGGGACGAAACGTAATGGTTGCGTTTATGCCCTGGAGAGGTTACAACTTTGAGGATGCCATTATCGTCTCCGAAAAGCTTGTCGCCGACGACGTATATACATCTATTCATATTGAAGTGTTTGAGACTGAAGTTCGAGACACTAAGCGTGGTCCCGAAGAGCTGACCAGGGAAATACCAAACGTAAGCGAAGAAGCCTTAAAAGATCTGGATGAAAACGGGATTGTGCGAGTCGGTACGGAAGTGGAGGCCGGCGACATTCTCGTAGGGAAGGTAACTCCAAAAGGTGAGACTGAACTCTCTCCCGAAGAACGTTTACTTCGTGCAATTTTTGGCGAAAAAGCTGGAGATGTGCGTGATTCATCGCTTAAGGCTCCTCCGGGACTGAAGGGTATAGTAGTGGATGCTCACATCTATTCCCGCAAAGATAGAGACAAGCGCTCCAAAAAGAAGGACAAACAGCGTATCGACAGCATAAAAGCCGATATCGAAAAGCAGGTATCGGAAATCGAGCGCCTTAGAATCGAGCGCATGTCTGAAATTCTTGAGGATGCTCAGACTCAAGAGATAACAAATTTCCATACTGGGGAAGTAATCATTCCCGAGGGCAAGAAGTGGAAGAAGACAATGCTTCAGAAGCTTGACTTTGGTGCCATTTCTTTTAAAGACGGGCTATGCGAAGATGCCGAAAAGAGTAAAAAGGCCGAACAGGTTCTTTATCGCGCTAATGATTTGATCGGAAAACTCGAGGATAAACTCGATAAAGAAATCGATAAGGTGGTAAGAGGCGATGAACTAAAACCGGGTGTTCTGCAGTTGGTTAAAGTTTATGTGGCAAAAAAACGCAAGCTGTCGGTTGGTGACAAGATGGCAGGACGACATGGTAACAAAGGTGTCATCTCAAAAATTGTCCCCGCTGAAGATATGCCTTTTCTACCCGACGGTACACCGGTTGAGATCATTCTCAATCCTCTTGGTGTTCCTTCTCGAATGAATGTAGGTCAGATTCTGGAAACACACATGGGATGGGCCGCGCAAAAATTGGGGATAAAAATCGCCACTCCTGTTTTCGACGGCGCAAGCTATGAAGATGTTTTGAACCTGTTGGATGAGGCGGGATTGCCGCGATCAGGAAAAATTCAGCTTCGTGACGGTAGAAGCGGTGAGCCTTTTGATCATGAAGTAACCGTTGGGCCTATTTATATGCTTAAGCTTTGTCATCTTGTGGACGACAAAATCCATGCACGTTCCATAGGTCCGTACTCATTGGTTACGCAGCAGCCGCTTGGAGGTAAAAGTCAGTTTGGCGGTCAGCGCTTTGGTGAAATGGAAGTGTGGGCTTTGGAGGCATATGGGGCAGCATATACATTGCAGCAGGTCCTTACGGTTAAAAGTGACGATCTGACAGGACGGTCTAAAGTATATGAGGCCATTGTAAAAGGAGAAAACACACCTCCGCCGGGAATACCCGAATCTTTCAATGTGCTGATAAGAGAAATAAAGGCCCTGGCATTGGATGTAGAAATCCACTCAGGTGAAGAAGAATTAATTTAATCTCATTTAATGATTGATACTGTCATTTAACCATATACCCGCCCGTTTAGTCAACGTGGCGGGCGGGAACCCAAAATAGAGGGGGTACTACGTGGCAGAACTTTATACCCGGTACGACAAAAAAGCTACAGACATAGGTAGTGTAGGTATTCGTCTAGCTTCGCCGGACAACATTCGAAACTGGTCGTATGGAGAAGTTCTCAAGCCGGAAACCATAAACTATCGTTCTTTTAAACCGGAACGAGATGGTTTATTCTGCGAGAAAATTTTCGGCCCGGTACGTAACTGGGAATGTAACTGTGGAAAATACAAAAGAATACGGTATCGAGGAGTGGTCTGCGATCGATGTGGAGTTGAAGTAACACACTCTAAGGTCCGTCGTGAACGCATGGGACATATCGAACTTGCGGTGCCGATTGTTCACATTTGGTTTCTTAAAAGTATTCCCTCACATATCAGCTATCTCCTTGGAATAGCTAATTCTGTTCTGGAACGGATTGTATACTACGAATCCTATGTAGTGATTGATCCGGGCGATACGGGTATGAGAAAGGGACAGTTGATCAGTGAGGATGAGTTTATTGAATTAGAAGAGGAAGGACGGCAGTTTGTCGCCAAGATGGGCGGCGAAGCTGTTCTTGAAATCTTGGCAACACTCGATCTGGATGAATTGTCGATTGATCTTCGATCCAAAATAAAACTAGAATCATCCGAGCAGCGCAGGCAGGAACATCTCAAACGATTACGAGTTGTAGAAGCTTTCCTGAAATCAGGAAACAACCCTGAGAATATGGTATTGACGGTCTTGCCTGTGCTACCGCCCGATCTGCGCCCGCTCGTTCCGCTTGAGGGAGGGCGTTTCGCGACATCCGATCTTAACGATCTGTATAGGCGGGTAATAAATAGAAACAACCGCCTCAAAAAACTTATGGAAATAAAGGCGCCTGATGTAATCCTTCGCAACGAAATGCGAATGCTGCAGGAGTCCGTTGATACGCTGTTCGATAACGGAAGGCGGACCTTTTCCGTAAAAGGAGAGGGAAAACGGCCTCTTAAATCTTTAAGTGATTTACTTAAAGGTAAGCAGGGACGGTTCCGCCAGAATCTTCTTGGTAAACGAGTCGATTACTCGGGAAGAAGTGTTATCGTAGTTGGACCAGAGTTAAAGATTCATCAGTGCGGTCTGCCAAAAACCATGGCACTTGAATTGTTTAAACCTTTTGTGATACAAAAGCTTGAAGAGCATAATCTGGTACAAACCGTAAAAAGCGCGAAAAAATTTGTCGAACGCGAACGCCCTGAAGTATGGGATGTACTTGAAGAGGTTATCAGGGATCACCCCGTTTTGCTTAACCGGGCCCCGACCTTACATCGACTTGGCATCCAGGCTTTCTTTCCGGTACTCGTAGAGGGTAAAGCGATTCGTTTGCACCCGCTTGTGTGCGCGGCATTTAATGCAGACTTTGATGGTGACCAGATGGCGGTTCATGTACCCTTGAGCTTCGAGTCTCAGGTGGAATGTCGTCTTCTTATGCTCAGTGCCAACAACCTACTGCGTCCATCAAACGGAGAGCCTATTATGGTGCCCTCACAGGACATGGTCCTTGGTATTTATTACCTGACAAAAATGTCGCCGGGACGTCTTGGAGAAGGGCGCGTGTTTGTTGATTCTGAAGAGGTGATGCATGCGCTTGCGGACAAACAGGTTGATTTGCATGCGAAGATAAAGATTCGGTTAAACGGCAAAATTGTCGAAACAACGCCGGGAAGAGTCGTTTTCAATCAAATAATTCCTCCGAAACTGGATTTCGTGAACGAGCATTATAAGAAAGGCAATCTGACAAAGCTTGTAGCGAATATCATTCGTCTTGAAGGAACCAAGAGTGCCTGTGATTTTCTGGACAATATGAAAAATATGGGCTACGAGTACGCAACGCGCGCCGGTGTTACCTTCGGTATGGAGGATTTGGTTGTTCCGGAATCAAAAGACATGATCATTAATACAACCATCGAAGAAGTCAAACGTATACGCAAACAGTATGCTCGTGGTATAATAACCGAAGGTGAGCGTTATAATAAGATTATTGATATCTGGACACATACCACAAATGATGTGTCGGCGGCCTTAACAGATAAACTTGCGCGAGATAAGGAAGGTTTCAATCCCGTATACATGATGCTGGATTCACGTGCTCGTGGTAGTGAAGATCAGATAAAGCAGCTTGCGGGGATGCGTGGATTGATGCAGAAGCCGCAGAAGAAAATAACCGGTGCGGTTGGTGAAATTATCGAAAACCCAATTATCTCAAACTTTAAAGATGGTCTTTCGGTGCTTGAGTATTTTATCTCTACTCACGGTGCTCGAAAAGGATTGGCCGATACGGCACTCAAAACCGCCGATGCCGGATACTTAACTCGTCGTCTGGTTGATGTGGTTCAGGATATTGTGATTACAGAGATCGATTGCGGCACTATTAAGGGTATCGAAATCGAGGAACTCCGTGAAGGTGATGAAATCATGGAGGCGCTGGCCGGACGTCTGGTCGGGCGCACCGCTCTTGAGGATATATATGATCCGGTGTCGGAAGAGCTAATCTGTCCGAATAACACTATTATCGATGAGCCTTTGGCAACGAAAATTGAGGAGGCTGGAATAGAATCCGTGCGCATTCGTTCGGTACTTACCTGCGATTGTATGGAGGGAATCTGTAAGATGTGTTACGGCCGAAATTTGGCAACCGGTAAGGATGTCGATATCGGTGAGGCTGTTGGAATCATGGCGGCGCAGAGTATCGGAGAGCCGGGGACGCAGCTTACTCTACGTACTTTTCATATCGGTGGAACGGCTTCTCGACTTATCGCCCAGAGCAAGGAAATATCTAAACTGGACGGAACGGTTAAGCTGTACAACGTTGAGTATTTTGATCATCAAACCGGAAAGGTTGTCAGCAACAGAACCGGTGAAGTCGCTGTGCTTGATGAAGCCGAGCGTGAGCGCTACCGTTATAATGTACCATACGGATCGTTGCTGCACATCGCAGATGGTCAGGCTGTAAGCAAGGGAGATCTGCTTTTTGAGTGGGATCCTTATAACAATGTCATTATTTCGAGTAAGAGTGGAACCGTTGAGCTTTCAGACTTAATCGAGGGTGAAACACTTCGCGAAATATACAATGAGCAAACCGGTGTAAGTAACCGTGTAATAATAGAGCATCGCGAGAGAAAATTACATCCTCACGTAAGAGTGATTGGTGAGGACGGTAAGAGGTTGGCTAATATAGCGGTACCGACTGGTGCATTCCTTCAAGTGCGTAACGGCGACACAATACATGAAGGTGATATCATTGTTAAGATACCTCGCGATAGTGCGAAGAGTCGTGATATTACCGGTGGTCTGCCGCGTGTTGCAGAGCTTTTTGAAGCAAGACGACCCAAGGATGCCGCTGTAGTTTCTGAAATCGACGGGTTCGTCGAGTTCGGAGATATCGAACGTGGTAATCGAAAAATATATGTGCGGGACGATCAGGGGGAGGCTCGTGAATATTCGATTCCCATTGGTAAGCATTTACGAGTACATGAGAATGACAGGGTTCGCGCAGGGGATCGCTTAAGCGAAGGTTCGGTGGATCCACACGATATCCTCAGAATCATGGGTGAGAATGCGGTTCAAAAATATTTACTTGATGAGATTCAGGCGGTCTATCGCTTACAGGGCGTTGCTATCAATGACAAGCATATAGAGGTGATTGTCTCTCAAATGCTACGCAAGGTAAGAATCGAAAAAGCTGGAGACACACAGTTTCTGGAGGGCGATGATGTGGACAAACGCAGGTTGAGAGAAGAAAACGAAATGGTTATCGCGGAGGGAGGCGAACCGGCAACATTTAAACCTATGTTGCTTGGAATAACAAAAGCATCCCTTACTACCGAATCGTTTCTCAGTGCAGCATCATTTCAGGAAACGACCAAAGTCCTTTCCAGAGCGGCTGTTGAAGGGAAAATTGACCCTCTTCGCGGCCTGAAGGAGAATATCATAATGGGTAATCTTATCCCTGCCGGTACCGGATCACGTTTATTCAGGAAGTTAAGAGTAAAAGATCTGGAAACTGAAATGTCCCCTGCTGTCGAGCATGTAGGGGATGAAGATTTCTTGGATATCGGCGGCGAAATACTTTAATAAAATATGTTGCATATTAGGTTGCCATTCAATTATATTAGGAGACTGTTTTTTAATTGAGGAGGATGAGCGAGTGCCGACCATA
>CAZPHU010000115.1:0-11617 GCA_964586285.1 uncultured Fibrobacterota bacterium
GTGTAACAAAGAGCCTGGGAAAAGCTTCGTTTACTGTTACTTTCAAGTATGGGTATTTCTGATCTCCGTACGATTTGAATATCTGTAATTAGAGCGCAAGTTCATCGAGCGCATGTGTTTGTTGAGTAAAGGAACCCTGTCCAGAATGCCGCTGCTTGCACCTACTCCTATCTCGGGCCAGGTAATTGTTGTCTCGATAAGTGCCGTATCGGGAGTAACCTTGTAAGATCGGCTCCACCCAAGGCTGACGTTATTAAGCGACAGATCCAACGCCCCCGGTATACGAAAGCTGGAGTTGAACGTCCAATCCTGTGAGGTAGAACGATTATCGTATTTATTATCCTCCGGTGAGCCGTCCCAACGTGTATACATTCCACCAAAGGCCTTATGGTCGTCCATGTTTCCCGTAATAAGATCAAGCAGGTTTCTGTCCAGAAAACCAAGCTGATACCAAAGAAATTCCTTACCCCAGACTTCACTGCCACTAAGCAAACTCTGATCCATGTACTGGTTTTCAAGATCCATATTCACACTATAGGTAAACCCAATGCTGCGAAAGTTTATCTTCCCAAGCGCACTCTCCATGGCCGAGAGCATACCGCTTAGTCCCTTGATCTTTTCGGTCTTCTGACTGAGCACTCCCAGAAGAGAGTGAATTCTCAGGTCCGAACGGAATCCAAAATCGGTATTGACCACACCCGACAAGTAGGCTGTGGAATCGTTTAATTTGCGTTGCGGTTTTTGCCTGTAATTGGATGAATAATCGGCGATATGGGTAAGCCAGTCAAAGACTTTGGGCTCAAAACGCAGCTGAAAGCGTTGATTTCTATTCGATTCCCCGTTCAGAACACCATAGCTTCGCCAGTTTTCATCCATCTGAAAGACATACTTTTGGAAAAAATCCCAGGCGTATTGACTGCCGCTGCGCCCGGCCGGATCATATTGGTTAAGATCATTATTAAGATCGCGAGCAATGGAAATGTTGTAATCCATATCCAGAAGCGGCTGAATCGGCGCATACTTAAACTGGAACTTATGAGTAAGACCCAGGGTGCGCGTCTCCTGCTCGATATCGGTTTTGGAGTTATATCGGTAGCTCTTTGAATAATCGATATCGGCCAGATCAAAATTTACCGTGCTTGGAAGCAGCGAAAAGCGATAATCCCTAAAAGATGAAGGCAGCCATTTACTTTTTGCCTTATCCAGCGGCTTCCATTGGAATTTGTTTTGCGCATCGAAACTGGGACTCAAATCATAGCTTAGGCGCGTTGAGTGCCTTCGTCTTGAAGAAAGTTCGACATAATCACCCGAACCCTCAAGCATCTGACCCTTGGCTGCTATGGATGTATCCCGGGTAAACTGATAATCGGCCGAGATCCTATCCAGTGTCATATTCACCAGCGGATTTTCCGAATCTGCATTTTTGCTGTAACTTGTGTACCACGATCTGTTGACTTCCGATTTTTCGAAGTGTTCGGAACTGGTAACGGTATCCGACAAATCCCTGTTGAGGATGTTACCGACGAAATCGGCGGCCATATCCCCCAACCCGTCGGGCCGTCCGTTCAAATGGGTCAAGGAAATATCGGATCCGGGTTTCATCTTCGGACGCGACAGACTGCTGCTTACCGATGCTCCCAGAGGAATAGAAACTCCCCAGGAGGAGGGCAAAAATTTGTCCAAAGTCCATTGCGCGTTCAACCCCCCGGATAGACGACTGTCCCGTGCGGTCAGGGAATTATCCGACATACGTCTGAAATCGGCGTCATCATAGTTAACATTTGCATTCACCGTCATTAAATCAGACCACGTGCTGTTGAGACTCGAACGAAACGCCCATCCCGACATCGGCTTCATACCGGCCACACGAAGACCGTTAACCCAAATTTCACCAGTATCATTAGGCGATGCGCCATCATCACGGGTTATACCCATTGCCATCCAGGTGACATTTGAAAAAGTAGGAGCAACATCGCTTTTGGAAACCACCCTGTACTGACTTCCGTCCGCCAAAGTCTGAACGATATTTATAGAATCCGACGGTCCGGCGTTCTGGTCCAGTGAATCGAGTTTGAGCCTGGAAAGTTCCTTAAGATCCACCGATATTCCGCTGATCCAGCCCTCACGCAGACCGCTCAGACGTTTCCTGTACTCATAGTATGTTGAATCATCTGTTCCGAAACGGTATACAAACCAGCTGCCCGGATCGGTACCCGAATTCTCCAGAACATTAACATACATTTTGATTTCGTCGTAAGAGGAGAGGTCAAGATTCTGGTAAGTCAGATAACGCTCAACCATTGCGTCTTCGCCCGCGTTGAGTCCTCCGTATCGCAGCCTCAGAGCCTGCTCTCTTTTCAAAAGCCTGTTATCCCCCTCATCCCTTTCCCGACGCATAAGCGGGGGCGGATAATAGAATCCCGTATCGTCTTCGGTATTAAGAACGGTAGCTTCGATTTTGGCATTCTCGGGATCTTTACTGCTTTTCCATTCATTACCGATAAATTTTATCGATGCGATCTCCATTTCCACTTCTCTGTTTTTATTCTCAAAATCCGACCACCACATTCGAACGAATCTGATTTTTTTCCAGCTTGGTGTGCCTACAATAGTATCCAGATGGGTAGTATCATTTAGAGGAATCCACAGCTTCACCCATTTATCCGAAGCAGCATTGCTGTTCTTTACCACATATCCATGGTTTTGAAGGCTGTCAAAGGGTATTCTGGCGCGAAAGAAACTCTCTCTTTTATCCAGTATGCCGTCATTGTCGATGTCTTCACTCTCCAGATACTCATTTCCCTGAAAGCCGTTGGTGTACTTTCGATTACTCAGATGCTCCGAATCATACTGCCTGTAATTATCCCTTGCCGGGTCATTTGCAAACTCTCCCAGAAGAGTATCGCCGTAACCAAGAGAGTCCCACCCTGTTCTTGAGCTGTTTGGATAGTAGTAAAACTCATCCTTGTCCCACTTTTTGTCCAGACCTGTATTCAAAGAATCATCGAACCGATTATAATCGGTAGTGTATAGCGTGTCTTCCCTGTCCAAAACTCCGTTGGGCTCGCGACCGGCAATGGGAATATCCTCGCTGACTTCACCCATGTCGATATACAAAACACCGTCGGAGGGTTTCTTGACCCATATCTCAAGATAACGATCATCTTCCTTGTTTGCCAGGCTTCCCGGTATATTGGTCATAATACCCGACCAAGGCCGGTCATAATGGCTGCTTAACTCGTTAGGGGGCGCCGGTGTTGTTCCCCATTTCAGAGTGTTTATATATATGTCGTCGCTGATTAGCCTGGTAGTATCAATCTTCCAGATTTCTGTTCTTCTTGTTCGGTCGGAGGCAATTGTACGATACCAGTAGGTGTTCCACGCGGGTGGATTGGCGGGAAGGTTATCCAGTATATCCTGAGGAGGACTTGCCCGAAACCATGATTCGTGACCAATCGATAAGTCATAATCACGATTGCTCGACTCGAAATCATCTATATAAGCCTCACTGCCCGCGCTTGGTGTCATTCGGCTGTGAGCGATTTCGGCGTCAAATACAACCGATGAGTTGGAGCTGCTCTTGACCCCCGGAAGTAAATTCACAGCCTGAGTCATCCATTGAGGTTCGAAGTCGAGTTTAGTGTTCATGGCCAGCAACAGTCTGCTGAAAGGCTCCTGTCCAAGTCGCGGTACTTCGTCCCGCGCAGCCGTGTTCTGATACAACACACTGGTCCCAATATAAGAACCCCGACCAATAAACGGCAGATCAACCGTACCGTGAGCACCCAGAAAGGTTTTCCGATCAAACACAAACATCTGTTCTTTCTGGCGCTCGATCTTCAGACTGGACGCTGATTTTGCCAGAGGTGATATCAGCTCCACCCGCCCCATATCATAGTCGATTATATAATCACGATCACGCTCCAGTTTTCGCCCACCGTTCATGTAAAGCGCTTCCGTCCCTGGAATAGTTCCCCATCCGATGTTGAATATCGTCTTCTTTGTGCTTCCCGAAAGTGAAAGATCGTACTTGTGCTGAATCCTGGAAAACTCCTCCTCGTCATGAGGAACGGTATAGATTCCCGCATTCGTGTTATCTTTACCTAAAGCAGGATTTGCAAAAGGCCTGTTGCCCAATAAGGGATCATTAAACGGCGGAAATATTACATATCCACGAGAAAAGTCAAATATCTCCTTATATTCCTTGCGTGCATTACCCTTTTCATCACTAACCCCGAGAACCTGCCCGAAATAGGTGCCATCTTCGGTGACCGTATTCGAATCTGAAACCTCTACACGAGTGATACTGAGTTTAAAATCCTGCTGCTCCGCATTGGCCGGTATTCTATAGACATTTCGCCACATCAGATGATAGGTGGAATCGGCGGTATCCGTCTCATCGTTCTTTAAGACCCACAGGTTCTCCAAAACGCGATCCCTCCCCGATTCGCTTACAACGTTTATTCCCTTGTTGGGTATAATATTCGAATCGGCGGTCTCCATGTAAATTGCAATTAATGACTGATCGTTTACTCCCGCGGTATCGCTGAAGATGATATACCCTTCTTTTTCAAACAGTTCGTAGTGCTCATCTTTACGCAGCAGCTTAAATCGTTCCTTGACATCACCAACATTAGCCCAGATATATTCCGATACCAGGTCTCCCGTTTCTTTTTGAATGTCGGCACGTACACGAAGATAGACGTTTAGTTTTGTTACTTCGGGTGCTTTCTGGGATGGATCGAGGTATTGACGCAAATAGGCGCTGTCCAGAAAGAAATAACGGTTTCTGACAAAATCCTTTTCATGTATAACCGATTGACTCTGGCCGCCTCCGGTGAGATTTATGGTGTCGGTTTGTGTTTTTCCCTGTTCATGACTCGCAATGGTAGTCAGCATCAACGGCCCGAATTTGGAACGAACCTTTATACCGAACAATCCTTCATGACTCTCCGAATATCCCGACAGTCCTGAACCCGGCATCTCGAAGTTTGTATATCCCGCAACAACCTCTTGAATGATTTCATCTTCGAGTTCACCAAGCGAGTCTTCCCTATACACAATTTTGAGATCTTTCAGAGGATCACTGACTTCAAATTCCTGCTCGGTTCCCGCCTTTATCTCAACATTTATCAGGCGGCCTACACTTCCTCGAATGGTAAAATCATTATTATGAACGAAATCGGGAGCACCGGGATGTTCGGACCTGTCGAGGGTTGATTTATTCTTCGAATAAGAGAATCCGATTTCCTGATACCCTTTGATGGACAGGGTAGGTGGTTCATTGCCCAGGACGCGACGAGCCCACGCGGGATAATGAACGGGTAGCTGGAAATCCAGTTTGGGAACTCCTTTTCGCTCCATTTTGTCCTTTTGATAACTCTGCCGTCCCAGCGAAAACCACAGACTGGCAAAAGCAAACTGCTGACGGTTAAGTAGATACTGATCAAGCTCATTATAATGATAACGCCAGACAGGAAGATCAAACCGATTATCCATCTTCATGAACATTATTTGACGGTTTTCAAAATCGACAATCGCCGAATCTCTGAAAAGAGATGTTTCCAGCTTAAGTATGGATGGGTTATCGACATCAAACGGATTGGTAATGTGAATATCATTATCCAGAGGGTGAAAGCCTTCAATACGGGGCCTTTCATACTGTATTCCCTGCGCCCAAAGGGCTGAGGAACACAGAAAAGTCCAGCATAAAAGAGAAATTACTCGTTGGATCAATACCGTTTCCTTAAGTTAAGCGGTTTAAAATATCACCGTAATTATTGCGCTGCATCCTTACAGCAACGAAAACCTACGGGGTTATGGCTATTCTGCGGAAAATAGCTGTATCGTGAGTCAAAACATGCACTTCTTGACCCACTGTCCCAGAATCCACCCATAACATTGTAAAAATTATTGTTTTCGCCGGCTCGCGTATCGGTCCATTCGGCCAGATTGCCCGCCATATCATACACGTTGAAATACCCGCGGCATTCGGGATTCGAGCCCGAATTTTGTACAGCATTTCGAGTCGTGTTACAAGCCCTGGGCTCATACTCTTTGCCGTAAGGATAACGCCATCCGTATGCACCGGCGCATGCCATGGACCATTCTTCACTGCTGCATAGACGTTTCCCCGCGGTGAAACAGGAATCCTGGGCATGATAAAAGGAAATGAGTGCCTGCGGAAGACTGCCCTTGCGGTTTGGCCATTCATACCTATCGATGCAAAAACGCGTTTCTCCTATTTCTATATACTCCATGTCGGAGGGGCAAAATCCATTAACATCGGAGATCTGAATTTCATAATATTCGCTTCGGACGGTCATTTCATTGCCGCAAGTATCGCTGGCCCAATAAAAAAGTGTTCGACTGCTGTCGATGCGTATCGGTCTTCCGTTATACTTACGCCACCGGTCAGATTCGCCAAGCCGCCACCGTATATCGGCTTTTTCGTCGGAAACAAAAGATACATCAACGACTTGGCGGTGTAATCCGCCGGCCGGTTCGGGATATATCCAGGGGGTGGTTGTGTCCCGGGCACACGGATTCTCGGTTGAAGAAAGGCTGTCGACAGTATCTGTGGAATCTGTCGTATCAGCAGTATCAGGGACGGTCGAAGGTTGAGGTGGTTTGAGCTTAGGCGCCTTAGTTTTTTCATTTGACGGCGACTCGGGTTTGAATTTATCAGAATGCTCAGTCTCGATAGTGTCCTTAAGCGTATCGGTAGAAGTTTTGGAACTATCAGTTAAAGAATCTGAAACAATGGTATCGACTGCGGATGAGCTTGTATCCACGTGTTTTGCACTCCGGGATATTTGTTGGTTGGGTTGATGGAAAAACACCCGCCAACCGACATAAAGCAACAAAATCAATAACAGCAAAAGTAAAACTGTCATTGAGACTCGACGGGTAATGGATGATCGCTTTTGAATCGATTTTGAATTCTTTTTCATTTACTTTTTTCTATGGATACTATCACATTCAGAAGATCGCGAGTCTGCTCGACATCATGCACTCGAAATATTTTCACTCCCTTGTAATAAGCTGCCGCTACTGTTCCCAGTGATCCGGGCAGCCGATCTCCCGCTTTTCTTCCGATCAGAGTTCCTATGAAAGACTTTCGCGAGGTTCCTAAAACAACAGGATAGCCAAAAGAGGTCAAAATGTCCAAATTCTTGATGAGCGAAACATTGTCCTCCAGACGTTTTGCAAAGCCGATTCCCGGATCAAGTAAAATATTACCGCCGGGTACTCCGGCGTTTTTGAATAGATCGACCGACTGCAGAAGCTCACTTGAAACTTCGTTGATTACGTTTTGGTAGAAAGGCTTATTCTGCATATTCACCGGTCTTTTCCGGCTGTGCATCAAAACGACCGGACACAAAGCCCGCGATACCAGAGAGGGCATTTGCGGATCGAAACGCCCGGCACTGATATCATTAACCCAATTGGCTCCGGCATCCAGAGCAGCCTTTGCAACCGCGGCTTTGGTAGTATCGATACTTAATGGAATACTGCTTTCCCGTCTGATCGCACTGATAACCGGTATTGTACGATCGATTTCTTCCTGCAGGGATACAGGTTTTGAACCCGGCCGTGATGATTCTCCGCCGATGTCCAAAATATCGGCACCACTTCGAATCAGCGCCCGCGCATGGTCCAGCGCCGCCTCAGTATTATTATATCGTCCACCATCATAGAAGGAATCCGGAGTTACGTTAAGGATTCCCATGATAATAAATGGTTTCTTGATAAACTGATTTAGATTGGTCATACGATCGACAGACAGGTAAGCACACATCGGTGCTTTTTCAAGAAAAAGAGACGCGCTCATCTTGAAAGATAAGCACGTCAAATTAACTCATTTAACCATGGTGGTCAATGAAAACAACTGAACTACTCTCCGGAGGAACTTCCAGAAGAATCAGAATTCTTTGGATTTTCTCCCTCTCCCGAAGATGAGTCCTCTATTCCACCATCGGCACGGACTGATGAAGATGATTCTCTTTTTTCTTTTTGTTCCTGAGCCGATTCAGTTTCCGTTTCTTCAGTATTTTTGCGCGGAGGAAGATATCTGGTTTTTTTAGCCATTTCAAGAACTTTTCCGCTGATGACCTGACGGATCTCTTCACGGTCGAGAAGCTCATGTTCAAGCAATGCGTTTGCAAGCAGTTCCAGCTCGTTTCTATGATCGGTAAGTATTGTACGTGCGCGTTGAAGCTGCTCATCAATCACCTTACGCATGAGACGGTCGATTTCTTCGGCGGTATGCTCAGAATAATCTCTGTGTCGGGTAATTTCTCTTCCCAGGAAAACCTGATCATCTTTTTCGCCATAGCTGATAGGACCCAGCTCATCGGTCATGCCCAAGTCGCAAATCATGTGTCGAGCCATCTTGGTGGCCTGCTTGATATCGTTATAAGCGCCGCTTGTTTGTTTATTGAAAACAATTTCCTCGGCAACACGGCCACCCAAACTCATACAGATTTTATCCAGGATATATTCCTTTGTATGGTTATGGCGGTCTTCTTCCGGAAGCGAGAATGTTACTCCCAATGCACGCCCACGAGGAATTATCGTTACTTTATGAAGCGTATCCGTTTCGGGACAGTAAAGGTTGCAAATAGCATGGCCCGCTTCGTGATATGCGGTTGTCCTTTTCTCCTTATCCGACATTACCATACTTTTTCGCTCCGGTCCCATGATCACCTTATCCTTTGCTTCTTCAAAGTCGAGCATGGTTACCTGTTTCTGTCCAAATCTGGCAGCCATCAATGCCGCCTCGTTTACGAGGTTGGCCAGGTCGGCTCCCACAAACCCCGGAGTACCCCGGGCAATCTGCTTCAGATCCACATCGTCGGCCATCGGAATGTCACGCACATGTACCTTCAAAATGCCCTCACGTCCTTTAACATCAGGAGCATCTACGATAACCTGACGATCGAAACGTCCCGGTCTAAGCAGCGCGGGATCTAATACATCGGGACGGTTAGTCGCGGCGATAAGTATTACACCCGAGTTTTCCTCAAAACCGTCCATCTCGACCAGCATCTGATTGAGAGTTTGTTCTCGTTCATCATGGCCTCCACCCAAACCCGCGCCGCGCTGACGTCCTACGGCGTCGATTTCATCGATGAAAACTATACATGGTGAATTTCTTTTGGCTGTTTCAAACAAATCCCGCACACGACTTGCTCCCACACCAACAAACATTTCCACAAAGTCAGAGCCGCTCATGGAAAGAAATGGAACGCCGGCTTCACCCGCTACACATCTTGCCAGAAGAGTTTTTCCGGTTCCTGGAGGTCCCAGAAGTAGTACTCCTTTTGGTATTTTGCCGCCAAGAGCCTTAAATTTTTTGGGATCCTTTAGAAACTCAATTATCTCCTCCAGCTCGGCCTTCGCCTCCTCTACACCCGCGGCATTGGCAAAAGTGACCTTGGGTCTGTCGATTGGTGCCATCTTGGCACGGCTTTTCCCGAAATTAAATATCCCTTTCTGGCCCGATTGCATCTGGCGTATCATAAATACCCAGATAAAAATCATCAGTAACCATGGAAGCAGGCTGATAACCATATCTCCCCACTTCAGCTGTTCCTGCTGAAAATCATATTGTATCCCAAGACTATCCCAGCGGGAAAGCATCTCAGAATCCACAAACGGGAGATTTACCCTGAAATGCTTGTTACCTACAGCGTGTCCAAGACCCGGTACTTTCTCCCAGGAGCTTTCGTCAGCCACTTGCCCGTGCATTTGCGCTCGATTGGCACCCTGCTGAATGATATCAGCCTCCGTTATCCGAACCGCATCACTTTCCAGTACACGCTGAAATTCACTGTATGTAAGCTTTGCTTCCTTGAACCCGCTTTGCTCGTTAATAAATCGGAGACCAAGCACAACAGCTACACCAACCAGAAGCCACATGACTATTGTCCGGGAAGGATCCCGACGGGGCGGCTTATTCTCATCTTTGCGGCGACGCTTGGCGCCGGTTTTCTTATCCTGCTTTTTTATTTCTTCCTGATCCAAATTATTACCTCCTTATGAATATCTCAATTGTACGATCTCAAGGAGCCTACTATTTTGTTGAGATATCCTTTTATGCAGGAAAAATTAATTCATCAAAACAACTGTTACTATTACGTTTGAGAACGACAAATCACTTAAAATACATTAATAAGTGACTCATGCCGGCTGGAAATCTCAAGAATTTTTTCAGTTTCTTTGGTTACTCGCACCAATTGGCTGATCTCAACCGACGGTACCCAGATAATCGCGCCGTCGGATCTTGTCAAAACACCAATTCGTTTTCTTTCGGCCACCGGCACTTGCCTCTTCTTTAGAAATTGCAAAAGTGAGACGTTTTTGCTGCTTCCCAGAGGTTGAAACAAATCATTTTCTCTTATCTGCCTGTAAGTAAGCCCGATACCGCAACATGATGCATCAAAAAAGGCTTTGTTGTTGTTCGTATTTTCCGGAATAAAGGACTGTTTTTCAATTTGGTTACATTCAAAAACAATGTCTTTGTAGCGGGTTTTCCCAGGTATGCTTAGAAAAAATTGATCGATCTGGTTTTCCTGCTTTTCGCCTTCCCGCGAGATGAAAAAAAGCCATTTTCGGAAAGGAAAACACGTCCAATTGGACGGGAATAAAAACTGACCGCCTCGTCTTGAACCGATCTGAAGAACTCTGTGTAGGTGCTCTTGTGAGAAAGAAATTTTGTAGAAGCGAAAAATTAAGGCACAAGCTTCTTTGATTATTGCCGGGTTTTCCGTGAAACCATCCTTACCAATACGGAAGCTATCCTTGGAAGTAACAACATGATTTTTAATCCAGGTATTGATCCGCGGCTGAAGAATTTCCAAAACCTCGGCAGCAAGATCGGCGATTTTGGCGATGTTCTTAGTACCCTCGCCGTACTGCTCTCGTATAACGGGGACGAGAGTGTGACGTATTTTATTCCTCTGAAATGCATTATGTTGATTGGATGAATCCTCACACCATTGAACCGAATGCTTTCGAAGATATGTACGTAGAGAATCACGCCCTATCTTGAGAAGCGGTCGAATCACGCGGTCTTCGCGCACCGGGTGTATTCCCCGCAACCCATTGAGCCCCGTGCCTCTTATGAGCCGCATCAATACCGTTTCCACCTGATCATCTCGGGTGTGCCCCGTTGCTATCCAATCATAACCATGCTTGCGGCTGATATCATGAAAGAAACTATATCTTCTCTGTCGAGCCCACTCTTCTATGCCACTGGAAGGCGCACCGCTGAGTTTGATGCAATGGAAACTGCAATCGAAGTCCCTGGAGAGTACACGAACAAAATCCTCTTCGGAATCAGATTCCGTTCCTCTTAAGCCGTGGTTAACGTGTGCGACGCCAATTGTTACACCCAACTGTTTGCGCAGTGAACAGAGTATATGCAACAGCGCAACAGAATCACTTCCTCCACTAACCGCAACAAGTAGTGAACCTGGCATGGTAAAAACGGATTTGCAAAATTGTAAAACTGTGTCTTTGCACATGAAGACATAAAAGGAAGGAGAACTTGGAAGAAAAATATGGTAGCAGCGCAGGGACTCGAACCCCGGACTCGTGGATTATGATTCCA
>CAZPHU010000116.1:0-11567 GCA_964586285.1 uncultured Fibrobacterota bacterium
AGCAGCAATGAAAGCGAATAAGTGCCCGCAATCGCCGTCTGCAGCTGCGCACGCGGAAGTCTGTGATCCACAAGCAATCCAGGGCTGGGGGGCAGTATTTGAAGGCGACACCCGCTAATTGGTGCGGGGCGGTCCAACCGGTATTGTGGATTGCCACAAGCGATAATTCGTAATAATGGGTTAATCAAACCCGATCATCTTAACAGAGCGCATGATGAAACAAAACTTACTCCGAGCTTGCTTATGGGCCATGGTGATTGTCGCAACGGCATTTTATCCGATCGCGGCTCAACAAAAAAATGAACGAAAACATCGTATCTCTTTCGTTCAATCCGTGCAGACCTTCCATTTTAAAGAAATAATCGACTTAGATGCATTTCTTGTGGACTTGGAGGTACCCGATGCGACGGTTATCGGTACTCCCAAAAGCACTGAATACGGACCGATACTTGGAGTCGGCATTGAATACCGGTATGATCCGGCATTCAAACATGTCGGTGTCACCGCCGTGGCTTTACTTCCTTGGGTGTAGGGAACCCTTATGACGGCTCGACGCAGGCAATGCACGATCCGAATCGCAATACGATAACATTCGAACCTGTCGAGGTTAGCACCGAAAATTCATTCTACGGCTCATATGCTTCCCTGGATTTTTCATTCCGCGCTTCCGGATTTCGGTGCGGGGGTTCACTGGGGCTGCGCGGTTATCTTTGGGACAGAAGTATCCCGGGCCCCGGGGAGGTAACGGAATGGTATTACTGGCTAAATCTATCCGGTAGTGTTTTTGGAGAAAAGACACTTTCCGAGTGGCTGAAGATGGGAGTCAGAGCATGCGTAGCTCCCATGGTGGCGGGAGGTATGTCATTGGTATTCGGAAGCTATTTGGGGGAAAAAATCCCCTATGAAGCCGATCCGGTTAGGTTGGGGAACAAGTATTTGATGGAAGCGCAACTATACCTTTCCATCAGGTTCTCCGAGGTGGTGGGTCTCACGTTCGTTCCCCAAATCACCTACTATGAATTCGGTAAGAGTATTCAGGGACAGGTTCGTATCACCGGTTCTATGTCCGACATCGAAGATGAGACGTTTCCATTCTATGAACCCGCCAGCCGAACGATTAGAGGAGGCTTGGAGATGACGGTTGATTTTTATCTCTGAGAGAATCCGATGGGCGGTCTCTCATGGTAAGATCTTTTACCTGAAATGAGTCTTAAATCCTTATTTCCATGGGATTATGCGACTCGTTGGAAAAGAATCGCTCAGTTTAGGTTATGAGTTTCACGTCTAACAAAAGCATGGTTTATCTGTTGTATCATGTGTCGGTACATGCATAAATTTATTCGTTCTTGTCTTGAAGAACGCTAAGCATGGGCGCGTGATATACCATGTGCATACCCAAAAAAATCAAGCCAAATCCTGCAACCAATACTATTGTTAAAAGGATGAGTATCTGAATAACGGACCCGGCACCCACCGATGCTGCCGAGGTGAATATCGCGGGAATTAGCCCGGCAAACACGCCGGCCATTACTAATACGGCATGTTCAAAGAACAAAAGCTTTCCTATGTATTTGCGGGAAAACCCCTGGGTTTCAAGTGTCGCAAGCTCGAAACGTCTTTCATCAATATTACGAACAAAAACGATTCCCAGCCCCAGACTGCCCAGAAGAAGCCCAAGCATGCCAAGTAGACTGAAAATGGACAGATACGCATTAGTGACACTGTTAACGGATTGCAGGCGTTCGGTTGAAGGTATAAAATATCCGCCTTTGTTTATCGAAAATGAATTGAGGGCATCACCTATCGGTAGTTCTTTTCCCCGCTGCGCTCCGCTGAGAAAAAGCCTGTAGCCACCGGTCGATGGGAAATGGCGGATGAAGTACTTCTCACTGATTATGACCTTCCCGTGCAATACTGAATTTTTAAGTCCGGCGGCCAGAACGACATTAAGAGTGCTTCCATTATCATCGATGTATTTTAGCGTATCCCCGACGGACTTACCCATGATCCACTCCATGGAATTTTGGTCTGCAATACCGAAAATCGTGTTTTCATCGAGTCGGGTATCAAGTGTTGACCAGGCATTGTCAGCTTGTATGCCGTCAAGCATTGCCGCAAACGAAAAGCAGTTTAAGCTGTCGAGTAATGAAATAGTTGTGCCCAGAAGCGTCGGCTGATTGACACGGTTGAGATTCGTACAGCTTGCATCGTCACCGTCTTTCATTCTCATCGCAAGAATGGTATATTCATCATCCTGTATACTGATGCCGCGTGTTCGCAATGCTTCCGCGGAAACGTCTTCTTTTGGAACTCCTGTACTGAATTCGCCGTACCACCAGAACCCGCCGGTCCCTCCGGATTTATCGTGGGGATCGATTGCGGAGCCAAGTTTGAAAATCTGGATGGTGCCGAGAATGAAAAGTGCACAAGCCAAAACAGACACTGTCGCGACGGACCTTCCTCTCCCACGAGCGAGATTGGACAAACAGAGCCTTTTCCATGAAAACAGAGCCGGTTGCGTGTTACGGCGAACCTGGAGAAGAAACGTAGAGAAAAGAAACAGCATGCCGGAAAGCAGAACCGAACCGGAAACGAAAAATATGCCGGCGGCCCCGGTGCTTCCAGGCTCCTTTACGAGCAATGAGGAACCTATACCGGCAATGATCAAAAGAAAAGAAAAAAGAAACCGCCCCGAAACATTTTTTGGTGGACCGTCGTGTCTTTTGTTTTGTAAATAGAAGGCTTTTAAAACGGAATTCAGAGAAAGAAAAATTACAATAGATGCAAAGCCGATTGTTGCTATGCCCCCCACAATCAGGGCCGGAAAACGTATATGAAGAGAAATCTCGGAAGTCATCGCCGCGGCATGCCACACCGTCCCCAAAGCCTTCAACATGAGTGTCGTATACAGTGGACTAAATAGAATACCCGCCGTGGTGCCTAACGAGACGGTAAAAACGCCCTCAAACATAAAAAGCTTGTACAGGTGGGAACGAGTGAATCCGGCGGCTGACAGCACACGCAGGTCATTGGTGCGAGACTGAATAAGAAAATGTGAAAGAAGCCACACAAGGATAAGCGCTCCGAGGATTGTAAATATACTCAATCCGATAAAAAGCGGTGCAAAACTGATCCCCTGTTCAACAGCTTTGGTTGTCGATTCCTTTATGTCAACTGTATGCAGGCCGAAATCGGCAGGGGAGAGTGCGGAATTTAGTAGATCGGTGAGTTTCTGATCGGATGAGGCGGATGACGGTATACGCACTGAGGTCGCGGTTCCGAAACGGTTATCCCAAATCTGTGTAGCTTTTGTATAGTTGATGAATGCCTTCGGTGCACCCCGGTGCCGTTCCCAGTATTTTTCGTCCTTTGGGCGAACTTTGTCGAGATCAACCGGAATGCCGGGGGCCCAGTCGGTGCAGCTGCCGGCTTTCGCTAACCCCGGATAAGGCGGCATAAGTGTCGAGTCTACCCATGGGTACTTCTCGGGAAGAATGGCTGCAACAACAAAAGAACAGCTGTCTTCGCGCAACCCGGAGAACCCCGACGGCACAAAGTATCGAAGCATCACCGAATCTCCGACCGACGCTTCAAGATCGTCGGCAGCCCACTGCCCGAGCGCTATCTGATTTTTCGAAAGAGAGAGCTCATTCGGTGTGGTGGAAACAAAAGAATAGGGAGTCGATCTATCGGCGCGATTGATTGCATTTACAAACCAGGTAGAGACCGGTTTAGCCTCGGGGACCATCTCACCGACGGTACGGATAAGAGAGTCGGGGAGAAAAATGTTGTTCGAATATATTTCGAACATCCCCTGCTCCACATGACTGCGTACGTGCAGTCCCCCGTCTTTGGCCTGCCATTTCTTGTCGATCAGTGAAGCGATATCATGAGTTTCTATCTTTTCGCTGTGTTCGATTAAAAGTGCCGATGCGTCCCCGGGAGTTTGGTTGACCTGCTGAAGCAGGTGCAGGGGGACAAAAACGTTGTACACTGTGTAATGTTCCGCTTTCAGACTGAAATTTCCGAACGGTTCTCTTTCGGCTATACGTCCAACCGTGATACGAAGGGTGGTTATGTGATCGTCACTGTTTGCAAAAGCCGCGTAAAGCTAAAGAACGCCGCTTTTATCAAACCGCAGAATAATATCATCACCGGTTCTGATTCCCAATTTGTCGGCCAGTGCTCTGTTGACAACCGCATTGCTGTCGCCGATACCGAGCGGCGGCTGCCGGCGTGGACTTAGATCCCAGAAGCGCTCGTCGGTGCCGGCGACGGTAACACCGGGAAGGCGCCGATTATTACCGGCTATACTGATGGAACCGGTTTGGAGTAATACGGGTGCCGTCGTAGTGCCAAAAGACGCCTTTATTGAATCGGCGAGAAAGGCGCTGAATGTCGTCTGTGAAGAGAGTACCACCCACTGGGTTTTGCCCAGACGGCTTTCTGATAGAATATGCAGACTATTTCGCAGCGAGTCACCAATCAGAAGCGCACCGATAAGGATAATGGCTCCAACCGCGCAACCGCAGGCCAACAGCGCGTTGGAGCGCCAATGATGAGCAAGTCCTCTGAGAGCAAGGGAAGAAAAAGAAAAAGAGTTCTGCTTAGGATATCTTACGGTGTCTTTTGGCATTTCAAACCCGTTCTTTCAGCCTGCCGCCGAAAAGCTCCATCCGACGATCCATCCGCGAAGCCAACTCCGGCGAATGCGTCACGATGAGAAGAGCGGTGTTTTCTTCCCTGTTGATCTCGGCAAGCAGTTTTGCCATTTCTTTGGCGGTCATGCGGTCAAGTGAACCGGTCGGCTCATCGGCGCACAGCAGCCCCGGTTTGTTGATGAGCGCTCTGGCGAGAGTGACGCGCTGGCATTCACCTCCCGACAGCTGGGAAGGGAAATGGTTGTGGCGCTCGGAGAGCCCCATCCGATCGAGAAGCTCGAGTGCTCGGGAAAGCGTTTCGCCTTTATTGTCTTTATTTTGATACGGTAAGGTAGGGACCAGCACGTTTTCCAGAAGTGTACATTGAGGGAGAAGGTGGTGTTTCTGGAACACAATTCCAATTTTACGATTGCGTATAAGTGCAAGTTGATCTTTGCTAAGCCCCGCAAGGTCACAATCATCGATGACAACATGCCCGCTGTCCGGTATATCCAGAGCAGAGGCGATATTGAGAAGAGTTGTTTTGCCGCTCCCGGAGGGGCCCAGAATGGCGACCGATTCGCCTTTGTTGATCCGAAGAGAAATGGAATCAAGGATTTTCAGAAATCCCGATCCGGTTGGTATCGGGTATGTCTTGGTTATATCGTTTAATTCACAAAGCATCATTTACTCTCTGATTAATTGCATGCGTAAAAAAGATCTGGAAAAATCATGCCCCTACACAAGAGCATGAGACGGCGCAACCGGCAAGGCTCAGTTTAGATTCTTTGTCCGACAAAAGTACGTTTGTTGTAGTATTCTTGGTCCAAGTATTCTTGTTCCCTAACTTCAAACTCCTTGATCTTTGATTCTTGATTCTCCGGCTTTGCCGGTTTAGGTACTATCATCCGTTTGCCGGGAAACCCAAACCTGATTTATCATTGTAGCGTGGCTAATGCCTCGCGAGCCATATTTACATTGTTATACTTTCGCACTACCGCATTGCGCCCTCTTTTTGAAAGGGCCATCCTTCTTTTCTTGTCTTTTAAGATGCTGAACAGCGCATCTGCAAGGGCCTCCGGAGAATTGGGCGAATAAAGAATGCCGCCGCCGGTGGCTTTCACAATTTCACTGAAACCTCCCTCATCCGGCTGTACTACGGGAACCCCCGCCGCCAAAGCCTCCATCACCGATGTGCCCAGTGTAAGCTTTTCCTGTGATGGAAGAGAAAATGCATCGAGGGAAGACAGGTAGGACGATCGATATTTCATGCCGAATTCGGGGTGAAGACGAATCATTCCTTTTACATCCGCTACCGATTTCTTGCTTTTTTTTATTACTGATTGGTCATCACGGGTAAACCCTCCGCAAAAGTGTACTGAAAGATTTTTGTCGCCAGTTTTCTTCATTAGATGACAGTATGCATCCGTTAAGGAATGCATCCCCAGGTTCCGGCACACTCTTCCCAGGTATCCAATAGAACCTGACGTGTGCCTGGGTGAAGAGGGTATATAGTTGCTCGGATCCAACCCGAAAGGGACAACAGAGATGCTACCCGATGCAAGGTTGAGGTGATTGCTTATTTTTTTCGCATACCAGGCGCTATGTGTCAGAGCACTATCGACATGTCGGAATTTATCCGATACCGTATCCCATATTTGCCGGCGTAGCGACCTGTCGCTTGCATCAACCCACGTATGCTCATCCTGAAGCAAACATATCACGGGGATATTCCTCTTTACTTTTATTGCTGATGCTACGCCGAGAAGAAATGCATTCGAAATAAATATGACGTCCGGTTTGGCATGTTTAAACAGCCACTCGGTTAGCTTTTCGAATTCATTTGCATACGGCCCCCGCTCTCCATGAATCATATCCATGGTCATTTGTTCATGGCCCCCGGCACGAGTCGAGCCGGCCCGCGAGGCGGCGAGTTTGAGTATCGATTTGTGATCAAGCAGATTCATAAGGGAGCCGGGGATGTTTTTGAAAAAAGGAAACACTCCCGTAAGATAGAGACGAACGGCTCCGAAAAAAATCGGGACATGCGCTGCGCCGACACTTGTCTCTATTTGCAGCGGTAAATACATGGGAATTGTTGTTACCTGATGACCGTTTGCTTTCAACCCCGTTATCAATGCATGATCACGGACACAATTCTCACAGTAAAAAGCGCCTCCGGTTCCCGCTGTTATGAATGCAATTCTCATACGCTGCTCTTTTTTTTTGAGTAAGCTTCGTTCCAGGATCTTTTCTTACGGAGTTCTGCTCTGTCGCCTTACCTGGAAACCCCTGTTTTCGTGTTTTGTGTCAACCCCCGCGCCGCAATCAGATTCCGGAAAAAGCGTTTACCATACCGTTGTCATCACCTATAACAATATAGGGCCCGCTTACCATTGGAGAGCCCAGGATCGCACCACCGACATCGTAGGATTGTGACGGCGATCCGTTTTTCAGATCAAGAATATGGAGGAGTCCGTCATCCGAACCGATGATGACCTTATCCCCACAGATAACCGGCGAACCGTCGATGGGGCCATTGGTGGCATATTTCCAGATCAGCCGTCCGGTGAACGATGATATGCAGTGAACAAAACCGTCCCGCGAAGTCGCTATCACTTGTGTGTCAATTATTGCGGGACCTGCAAAAAACGGTTCCTGTTTCCCACTGTTCTCATATTCCCATTGAATACGATTCTCTTTCAGGTTAATGCCGAAAAATTTCTTTCCGTAGTTGCCAACCCACGCGTATTCTTCTCGCAAAACAACGGAGCCGGCGATATAGGACCCGGTAATAACCTGGCCGACTTTTGTACCGGTGTTTACATCGACGACATGCACGCTTTCATCGCATCCGCCAAACACAACAACCCTCCCATCGGTTGCCGGGGTGCCGTTGATGTAGCTGCCGGAGCCGTATTTCCAGACCGCCTCGCCCTCGTTTGCGCTCAGGCAGTACAGGGTATCATCGTGACTACCGAAAACCACACAGTCTTTTTCTTCCACATAGTTGGCGGAGCCGACAATCTTATTCCCGGTCTTGTACGACCACCGTATCGCCCCCGTTCGCTTATCCAGCGCGTACATCGTCCCGTCCAGGTCTCCGATGAAAACGGTGCTGTCCCGAATCATGGGAGACGCTTCGATTTCATCACCCGCTTTAAATCGCCAGAGTTCTTTGCCGCTACTTAACTCCAGGGCATACAGGTGCTCATCGAGGGATCCTACAAACACGGTCTTCCCGTCGGTGACCGGTGATGAGAGAACCGCGTCGCCGGTTTTAAATGTCCAGGCAATACCAAGGGAGTCGGAAATGTTTCCTCGCGCGACGCCGTGCAAAGAGCCGTTGCCCCGGTATATGGGCCAGGGGGTCGGGGTACTATTTGATTGTGAGGCGCTGTTATGGTCCGCTTTTTGACAAAAGCAAAGCAATGCCAATGAAAAAAGGATTGTTAAACGTATAGAGTAGTGCATAAAAAATCTAACTTTCCTGTTACGACTGTACACCACGCGATTCTACCTTTTCGAATAGGGAAACAGAATGCATCCGCAATTCGTTTGGTTTTTGTTAAGCCTTCCCGTTGTGAAGGGGACCGTTTGGATGTGGTGTGTTTCTAACCCACAGTGCTCCTGTCGGACACGCTTTTACGCATTCATTGAATGCGTCCCCCATAGCCAGATCCATGGGGTGGCCGAATGGTGCGTCAACATACACCCCCGACCCTCTTCCATAAAACGTGAGTCCCGGTGCGATGTTTTTGGATGCGGTGATTCCCGCACAACGGCCGCAGGTGATACATTTGCCCGGCTCGTATACAAGGCCGCTTGCGTGCTCACGACGAGAGTAGATTTTTCGATTCCCCGTGTCGAATCGCCGCTGAACAGCCCCATATTCGTGCGCATACTCTCTCAGAGCGCATGCCTCTTTCTTGCCACAATCACACTGATAGCACCGATGTAGCTCGCTGATTATTTCGGCCGGTATCTTATCCGTTCCCCTTACATCGATACAGCTCCTCGGGGGCGCGGATTGTGTAAACTGCGAAAATTCTTTATCCGACATTTTGCTCATGCGGCAATCAAACCCCTTCGGGGCGGGCCGCATGGTTTCAGCTACGTTGAGATAGCGATCAACGGCGTCCGCGGTTTTGTTCCCCTGCCCAACCGAGCGCGCGGCAATTTTTCCGGGAAGCACCGCGGCGCCGCAGGCAAATACACCGGCTTTGACGGTCATGGATGTGTCACTCCGGACCTTGACGCCGCGCATATCGCATTCTAAGCCGAAACGCTCTGTGCTTTTTTCCCCGGTTGCCAGAACAACCGCATTGTATGTCCCGAGAAGCTCCTGGGGTGATAGTATCTCTTTGTCTAAAACAAACCGAACGCCCAAACTCTGAATGACTGCGATTTCACTTTTGAGTACCGCTGGGGGCAGATCCGATTCGCTGATCTCGTATGCGAGAGCGCCTCCCGCAACCGGGTTTTTGTCAAAAAGGGTGCATGCATGTCCTTTACATGCAAGATAATAGGATACCGAAAGTCCCGCGGGACCCGCTCCTATAACAGCCACTTTCTTGCCGGTGGATTTTTGAATAAATGGTCGCCACGGCTTGGCGGTGTTTAAGTCCGCCAATGCCGCGTGTTTATGCAGCTCCCGGATTGTAATCGCCGAGCCTGTTTTATTTCTACGGCAGCCTTTCTCACAGGGAGCCGCACAAATATGACCCAGTACTCCGGGAAGTGGAATGCTGTTTTTGATTGTATGCATACCGCCGTCGATGTCGCCGGATTCCATGCGGCGAATCATCTCCGGGATGTCCAGTCCCGCCGGACAAATTCGCTTGCACGGAGCCTCACAGTCTCCGGCATGCTCACTTAAGAGCAGCTCCAGGGCCTGCCTGCGGCGGGTACGGATCTCATCGGTTTGGCTTTGGACAACCATCCCATGCTCAGCTCGTGCGCTGCACGAGGGGACAAAGCCGCTACGTCCCTCTATTTTAACCACACAAACAAAACAGGAGACCGGCGGTTCAATTCCTTCATAGTGACAGAGTGTCGGTATGCGTATGCCGGCCCGCTTTGCGGCGTCGAGGATTGTTGCTCCCTCTTCTACCTCCACAGTGTTTTCGTCGATGGTAATCCGAATCATTTCGTCTCCACCTTTTTACGCGAAATAATCTTTATCGAGCCTTCGGGGCACCCTGCTCGGCAGGTGTCGCATCTGGAGCAGGCACTGTCATCGATCGTATGCTTTTGGTATGGAGTATACGCGACGGCCTCTACCGGGCAGATCTGAGAACAAATCGTACATCCGTTACAGGTATCATCTATCGTATAGGAAATCAGATCTTTGCATTTACCCGCCGGGCATTCCCCCCTGAGATGGGCCTCATACTCCTCTCTGAAATACTTAAGCGTGGTCAGAACCGGATTCGGCGCTGTTTTTCCGAGTCCGCACAGGCTTGTCTCCTTGATGCTCGTCGCCAGATCTTCCAGCGTCTGCATATCCGTTCCGGTCCCTTTACCGGTGCATATTTTATCCAGTATATTCAACATACGATGTGTACCGACGCGGCAAAACGTACATCGCCCGCAGGACTGGTCTTCTGTAAATGTCAAGAAATATTTAGCGATATCGACCATGCAGTCTGTCTCGTCAAGCACTACCAACCCTCCCGATCCCATCATGGCCCCATGCTTAAGGAGTTGTTCGTAGTCGACGGGAGTATCGCAGAGTCGAGCGGGGATACACCCTCCCGAGGGGCCGCCTATCTGAATTGCTTTTATTTTTCCGTCTCCGGCTATGCCCCCGCCAATATCCTCGACAATTTGTCGAATAGTCATTCCCATCGGGATCTCGATGAGTGCGGTGTTGCGGATTTTGCCCGCCAGTGAAAATACCTTGGTTCCGGCACTGCCGTGTGTGCCGGTGCCCGCGAATCGGGATGAGCCGTTGCGAATAATCCAGGCCACATTTGCCAATGTCTCACAGTTGTTTACCAGTGTCGGTTGTCCCCACAGACCCTTTTGTGACGGAAACGGCGGTTTGAAATCGGGCATACCCCGTTTGCCTTCAATCGATTTGATAAGCGCTGTCTCCTCACCGCACACAAACGCCCCGGCACCCTCCACGACTCGCAGATCGATGCAAAGGGGACCACCCATGACATTCGAACCGATATACCCCCGCACTCTGCAGATGTCAAGGGCTTCGCGAATTCGCGCGAGAGCGAAAGGATATTCGGTCCGGATATAAAAAATTCCCTCGCGTGCCCCAACGGCATACGCCGCAATGATCATTCCCTCAATTATTCGAAATGGATACGACTCCAGCAGCATTCGATCCATAAATGCGCCCGGATCTCCCTCGTCACCATTACAAATGACATAAGTCTTTTGACCCGTTGCCTCGTGAACAAGTTTCCACTTAACTCCGGTGGGAAAACCCGCCCCACCTCTTCCCCGTAAACCCGAATCGACTACCATATCGATGACCTGTGCGGGGCTATACTTGTGGAGGATTAGTTGTAAAGCCTTAAAGCCGCCTGTTTTAGCGTATTCTTCAATATCAAGAGGGCCGATTGAGCCGCAGTGTTCGCCGGCAATATATTTCTGAACACCGATAAAAGACTCTACACTTTTATGATTAATCCGCCTCTCCATGTGGTCTTGTTGCGTACCTTTCGGGGAGGGTGAGGTCAGGAGTGTTTCGGCAAAACTGTAAGCGGCGCCGTAAATACGGTTAAAAAAGCCGGTCGGCTTAAAATGTTTCAAAATTATCCCGCCGACATCCTCGGGATCTATCTTGACGTAAAATTGCGATTCGCGATCCTTTTGAACTATCTCCATAAGGGGTGTCTGGTAGCACATACCCACACAGCCGACCCTCTTTACATGCACGGGGAGGTTGAATTTTGTTACGATAGA
>CAZPHU010000117.1:0-11196 GCA_964586285.1 uncultured Fibrobacterota bacterium
GGCCGAAATGGCGGGCTTATTTGTAGAAAGTTTACCAGGTTCGGCAAAGCCGGAAGATCGTGCTTTTGGCGGACAAAGGATCTGATTAAAATGGGATCCAAATACGCGGACACACTTAGCGAAATCAAACCGTGGCCCATAAAGCCTTAAAGTTTGCCGAAGAAAACAAGCTGTGTCGAGGGTATAAACGGCAGGTCGACAGAAAAAAAAAGTAAGCAGCTGTTTTTATGAGCATACCACAAGTCTCTATCTCCCAACTCACCTGCAAGGAACACAGAAGAGAGTCTACACGGTCGAAATGATCGCTTTATACAACATTCGTTCTCAGCTGAATGTGCGTGCAAGATCATTGTCTATAACATACATGCATACCTCTTTAGCTCCCTGCTCGGTGTATTTGAATTTACGCTGCAAATTCTTAAGCAGATATCTGACATCGTCCCGGATTCGTTTATCGTAGGCCTTGAACTCTTTTGTGCCGTAATCCTTAACCGCGCGTCGGAAATTTTCGTTACCAAGAAACGGCTCCAGTACCTTCTCTTTTATGTTATTGATGTAGCGATTGCGAAGGTCCTTATAAATTGATGTCTGAGTTATAGGTATGTCACCTACCATCATTTCCTGTGTGAGCGTTTTTGATGTGTATTCTCGCTGAGTTTGCCTGCGAAAAGCTTCCATTTTCTGTGCATCGGCTTCATTTCCAAGCAATCGTCTTTCGATGGTTTTGAACAGCTCCTCACTGATCTTTATCTTTTCATTTGTATAACTACAGAAAGCTTCCGTCGGCGGCTCGAAATTAATCGCAAATAGATAGTTTTGTATATCCCGGGAGATCTGTTTCTCATTGTAATAGTACAACGATTCCTTCACTTCCTGCAATACCGTATAATTATACATACGCACCAGCGAATCGATAAATCCCCTAGGTATCATCTTCGCAAGCTCTTTTTCTTTCCTGGTAAAGAAATCGCAAAGCATCGACATGTTGATCAGTTTGTCCTGCTTCCCATATGTGCTGACAAAGGTGCTGAATATCTTAATCGAATCACGTCCCGAAATACCGCTTGCGCCTTCGTTTTCAGACTCACCGATTATTCGACGCCGGCGCCCCGCGGTCAGTCCTCTGCGGTCCTCTTCCGACAGCCACTGAGGAATAACACCTGTATATATTTCCATTTTCAACAACTGAAGATTATCATCACAGTAAAGCCTGTACTTTTCGGGCTCTTCTATCCATTCCAGAAGAGCTTCCGAGCGTGCGTTTAGCCTTGATGATACTATCACACGTGCAAAATTGTCCAGGACCCTGGGCAGAAAAACAGTGTCGATAACGTTGCCGAATGTATTATGATATATCTTTACCTCGGTATTTACGTCAAGCACATAAGGCACACGGATATATTCAATTCTGTCTGAAAATGATTTGATATTACTTACATTTCGCTGATCTTCCGGATTCATTACTGCAAGAAGTAAAGAGTTGACATTTTCCTCTATGTCCTCGACCTTATGCACTCCTTCACTGATAATATTGTGCAACTGGATTATTCTCTCAACATTATGGGATTTTACATCCATAAGGGCGTATACGCCGTTGTTGGTCTTTGCATATCTTGAGTACAGATGCTGTACTTCAGACGGCTCTTTCAGAAGAGCGTTCAGTCGCCCCTGAATGGCCGGACTGCGCAGAACCGTCTGCTTTGGTGCCGCGTCCCCGGGATTAAATACGGTAATCCCCTCCCCCTGTCTCCGATTAAATCGATAAGGTCTGGCGTATATCATCCCGTGGACCTGGCGGGGATCTTTCAGCAAATTGAGCAAAGCACGATACAGACTGCTGCAAAATGTACAAGGTTTATCCTTGAAAACCCAATGGTATTCCTTCTCGACCTGCAGCCTTTCTCGAAATGGGGAATTACCGAAAAGGTCGTCGAAAAAAGACTCTCGATAGCTCTTTGGTATGATCAAAACCGGGTGGTCGTGACTTGGACAAGGTATCTCGATGAGGTCACTTTGTCCACCGGCCACGATCGATTCCGCCGGTTCGGAATCGCTGTCACGGGTGCTTTCGAGTAAAGCCGCGAGCTGCTCCAGCAGAGGTGAACTTTTTTGTCCGGACGACAAACCAAACAGTGACGGATCGATACGCCATATGATTTCATAGCGCATACCTTGGATGGTATTGGCGTATGATTCGAACTTTTTGAGCAGTATATTCAGGAAAGTACTTTTACCGCCGCCGGGGGGACCGTTAAATATGTAGATCTTATTCTGCTGAGAACCGCTTTTGATTGTTTCGGCAATATGCACCAGACGGTTTGCAAACAGACGATCCGCAAAAAAAGGCCTGTCGCTGCCTTGCTCAAACAGTCGGCTGCAATCATAATCCACAAAATGGATGCTTTCCGGATCGTTAGCGTACTCATCGGTACCGTCTCCCATATAGTAGTGAAGCATGTCGTTGAAAATTTGAAATACGTTTCGCAGAACACGTTCAGGACTCTGAGCCAACTCCCGCAAAAATTCGTCAAAGGGGATCGGGGGTTTTCTGCTTCTGTCGGTCATCCGTCGATTTAAATTAGCAAGTGCGTTTTCGACATTTTTCATAAGCAAACTTCTTTATCGGTGGTCAGATTGACTGCCTGGTTAATTTTTTATCCCGCATAGTGTAAAGTATACGGCGCCAGGTTATTTCAGAGGCATCACTCCCACTCTCGGAGGGCGGTGGGCTGCCTGAAATTGCGCGTCCCCTGTTAGTGGCCGCCACTTCGCTGGTTTCAAGCTGTACTGGTCCTCCCCAGAGATACTCGATACCAAGCATCGTATTGGCCAAATACTCCTTCACCAGAGGCTTTCCTTCGAAATGATGAACCAAATACAATTTTCCGTTATTATTTCTGTTTGGATCCACGGTTATATACGGTGGGTGATACAGGCTTTCTTTTACCATTTCCCTGAAGTCTTTCGCCTTGCGACTTTTTACATAATACTCCCAAACCATCCGGTCACGATTGAGCCTTCTTCCGGCAACAAAGATATTGTACTTGTCAACAAAATCCTGATCCAGAAAAGTGTCAATAAACAGACTGTCGGAAAGCTTGCGGCGAACTTCGAATATCAGATCGCGCCCTGCATTCTCACCGGTATCGAATTGCTTACGAGTGTTCTGGTTTTGCAGTTGCCTGAATTTCATGGAATAGCGACCCTTATTACCCAGATCTTCTATATAATAAAACATCCTTAGCCCCAGAGCGTAAGGATTCAATCCCACACGAGGTAAAGACGCTACACCGGCATGCGTCCTGGCGAAATCTACTTCATACCCCTTAATCCGGTCATCGGCCAGAAACAATTTCTCGTGCCAGTAGCTCGCCCAGCCCTCATTCATTATCTTTGTTCTTATTTGAGGCTGAAAATAAAGAGAAGTCTTACGAACTACCTCGATCACCGATTTCATCCAACGGTTTTCGTCTTTGTTCAAAAATTCCGAATGATCGAGAATGTACTGAAGCAAGTCACGATTATAATTCCCACCGGAGCTTCCCAAATGTTTTTTGTAAAGAGATTCAAACTCGGGGTGACGTGATACGATTTCGGCAAAAAAGGTCTTCTCCCCGCTTCTTTTATATGTAACCTGATAATTGTTGTATCGATCAAGTTCTTTTACATATTCGGCGGTAGACACTTTCCTTATACTCTGGAGGAAAACATCGAAATAAAAATCGAGCATCGTTACACGACTGTTTTCCGAGCGGTTACCACGCGACAGTTCACTGAAATAGCCTGCCATATTATCGATTCCGCGGGCAAACTCGATGATATAATCCACCCAGCGCCCCTTTTCCGAGCGCAGCTTGGCAATGAGCCGCTTGTCGGAAAGCGCATGTCCGGTAAAATCATAATCCCATGTATTACTGAAATAGCTGTTATTATGAAAGAAATCGATATGAGCAAGCACATGATAAAAAATCATCACGTTCATCCAGTCCGGATTATTATCATTGTAAAAAGATATGGCCGGTCGGGTGTTGATTACTGTCTCGTAAGGATTGCTCGGATAAAGCTCATAGCGTCCCTTTTCCTTAAGCACCTCTACATCGTGAACCCAGTAATCGTACATGGTAGGTATCATGAGCTTTGGGGACAGTTCAATAAGGTCCCTGTTGGTCACGATATATTCCAGCGTTTCTTTTCCGAAGCGCAAACCGGCATCATGAGCCCGTTGTTTGCACCCTTCCATAATGGACTTTGTTTTCTGATCTATTAGTTCCATGTTGTCACCTAAGCTGAGTGTGACCTCAAGCAATAACTTCTTCCGAAATTAATTTACGGATGCCCTCGATAAGCCTCTTCTCATCCGCATTTTCATCGACTACATCCATACGCAGCAGCTGGGGATGCCTTTGGAGCAAACCCGATTTTTCCAGATACCTCTGCACTTCCGATTTCTGACCTCCACCGTATGAATGTTCCACGATTGTAACCCCGACTCGATTCACCACATTGAGCAATTTGTTAAGCTCGGGAATCGATTTTTCACCGCGGCTGTCCCAGTCGTCACCATCTGTTCCGTGAAAAACGTAGATATTGTAATCTTGAGCAAGGTTTTCCTTCTCGATGATTTCATTGACCATCGCATAGGCGGAAGAGACCTGCGTTCCTCCGGCTACTTTTGAGTTGTAGTATGTGTAGAAGTCGGGGACTTCCCTTGCCTCGGTGTCATGAAGAATGAACCTGGTCTGAATACGCTTGGCATACTGATATAAAAGCCAGCTGTAAACCATTACATGCTGAGATACGACCAGTTCGGTACACTTGCCGGCCATCGAGCCGGAATAGTCCCGCACAAAGAATACTACAGCCTGAGATTCATAATCCTTTTCGCGCGACAAAACACGGTAGATTCTATCTCTCGGACTGATAAGCATATTGGTCGTATCGATATTATTTACATCCGGTATTCTGCCGAGGTTAAAATTGGTCTCAAGAACCTTGCGCAGTGTAGCCTTTTTGTCCAGCACCTGACCAAACCCGCGGTTCTTGTCTGTTATGTCGTATGTGTATTTGGTTAATGACCGTTTGTTTCCCCGATCCTTCAAATTCGGCAATTGGAATTTTTCGGTAAGGATTCTTCCCAGGTCGTACGCACTTGATTCCATTTCATGGGGAGAGTCTCCGCCCTCTCCGGCTCCTGTCCCGTCGCCCTGCTGAGGACGAACCGGCTGCTCACCGATGACTTCCCCTTCCGACCCCTCACCCGCACCGCCTGCCTGCCCTTCTTCGGACGGATCGCGAACAGAGTCGTGGATAAACTTCTCCTCCACGGTGGTCGGAACAATAACAATCGCGTTTTTTTCTTCCTTGCCTGGTTTTATCAGTCTCCCGATGCGAATCTTCCTTGGAAATCCGTCCTTCTCCCGTTGACGATCTCGCTCCAGAAGCTCATCCAGAGTACTCATCACAAGATGTGCTCCCCTAGACGCACTGTTAAGCTGTAAAGAAATCATATCCGCATAGTCGTACACCGACGGTTCGCGGATATACCATTCTTGGCTATCGGCATCAGATTCGGATATCGTATGGTCCAGAGGTCCTTCAACCTCATCTTGTATGCGCTTCTCGCGCTCGACACTCAAGCCGTCTTTCTTCAGCTCTTCAAACATTCTTTGAAGATTGATACGCTTCTCATCCATATTTATCAGCTTTCATCGTCTTGTGTGCAAAAATACTCAATCGTCTTCTGAGCACAGGTCTTGCAGTAATTAAGTCGATTGAGCATGGTGTCAATCATGCGGTCGTAAAGCTTCTGGTTTTCTTCGTTTGTTCTGTTTGCCAACGCTCCGACAAGGCTGCCCGCTCCCGCGATATCAGACTTCAGACGCACATCCGTTACCGCTTTCACAAGCTCCAGATTGTCCATGAAGTCGTAATCGGGATCGAGGGAAATCTTCTGGCCGTAAATCTTACGAATCGATGTCCTGAATGTCTCTCGCTGCTCTCGTGTCTTGAGTCCCAAACGCTCTTCCACACTGTTGATGAATCGCTCATCGATACGAAGAGCCTTCAGTTCACCGGTTTGCGGATCTTTATATTTCCACATCTTATCCGGCCCCAGATTCTCCGCATCGATTCCGATTATCATGTTTACATAGTTGAGTACATCCTTACGAATCGCATGCGGCTCATCCATATACGCATTGAACATCTCGGTCATGATACGCTCACGATACAGACTCTTGGCAATTTTTATATCTTCAAGGTATTTTTTGCGATCGTTGGGATCGCTGACATAATCAAGGACTACCCTTTCCAGAGACTTGAAAATGTCGTAAGCAAACATACAACGCCCTTCGTTTGTTTCAGAACTTTCGATCAGAAGCTGTATCGCACGTCCGAGGTTTCTCTGCCCCATGCCTTTCTGACCGAACCGGTTTACAATCACCGGATCCTGATTCAGCGTGTCTATCACCTCCGCAAGCGTTTTGATGCTTTTTTCACCGGCGACCTCACCCGCCGCAAGTTTCATGGTTTCAACGGGAGTAAGCTTCTCCGAGCGGGCCAGACGAGTAAGGGTTACCGCAACGGACGCTGCGTAATTTAGGTTTGGATCCTGGTGTAAACGCTCACGGTTAAGAGTAGTTCTCGATTCATTTCCCAAAGCATACTGAGTTAGATTCTTCTGCAGCCTATAATTCGTATTGTGAGAAACATAACAGATACGGCACCTATCGATTATCGGCGCCTCTTCCTTTTCGGAAAGGAATCGATTGAATTCGGAATTGTTACTGGTAGCCACAATCAGCGTATCGATGGGCCACCTGTAACCGTCGATCTCAATCGTACGGTTCTGAATAACGCCAAGATATACTTGAACCAGATCCTTTTTATTCTTATAGATTTCGTCGCTGAAATGAACACCGCCGCCGGCGACCCGCGCCAAGGCTCCACGCCTGAGATCGAAGCGATAGGGGTTATTGGTGTCGGTAATATGCAACAGCCTCTGAATCGATTCCTCTCCAAGAAGGTCCACCGCCGAAGAGGTCATCTTATCTTTAGCCGGATATTTCCCGGTCACCGTTCCCAGGCTCTCCGACAACGGAATAGGTATGATTTCGATAAACGACAGCATCTCATCAAGATTTCCGTCGGCGTAGTTTCTGATTTCATTCCAGATATATTCGCTGCAAGCTCCCAGCGGACGATAATTATGAAAGATCTGATCAAGTTTTTTATCGTCGAAACCAAAATCCCTGCCTAAGACTTCCCTGCTTTGATTCGTGGTTTCCATCAGGTTCATGGCCAAAATGGCAGGATCTTCATAGGTCTGGCTTTCGATAATGTTTATTCTGCCGTAATTACCCAATTTGTTGAGGTTTACAAACCTGAAGGTATATTTGCGGTTACGCGGTTCGGTTAAAAAGTCCCTGTACTTGGAGCACAGATACTCGACAAAAAATGTTTTTCCGTTACCAGGCTCTCCGACAAGCACGTAGGCCATCTCCGATGACGATCCTCCTTCGGCCGCATCCTTTACGTACGAAACGAAACTGTTTATTTCATCGTACATACCTATCACATGCTTACCTCCCGACCGAAAGATCCCGAAATCAAAAGTAGTCTTTCCATTCACAACCACCTTTTCGATCGGTCCTTCCAAAATCATACGTGCAACGCTCTGAAAAGCATTCTCAAACACGCGTTCACCCATTTTCAGGGCATTAAGGTGATTTTTGAGGCTGTTGTCATGTTTTGCAGCCATGTGCGTCCTCCCGGTCTCCGACTCTGATTTAACAGTCGCTTGGAAATTGAAGTGTTCTATTTATCGTTATTATGATTATTATATTCAGGAAAACTAAAAGTGTTTATCCCCGATTCGATCAATCTGTTTATCGTTTAACGGGTGTCCGTTTACTTTAACGGCAAGTATTCCGTGTGAACGTTAAAAGGAGTTAAATTCGAAATCTTTGTACCCAATTTCAGGATAATTTTAATTCATTTTAATTACGAAACTATACCCGCTGTATTTTCGGAATACCAAAACCGCAAGCTTATGCGCATTGAATGCGTAATCTCCTTCCATACTCATTCAACAAACCATACACCCGAAACGAATATTACTATATCTTGCTCAGGGGGTGTGCTGTTGTTATTTTTTTTTACATAGAGATTATTAATTGCGACTCATCCTCGAACTAATTTATATACAACTGCTTACGCCTAATTCTATCTTATTCGGGCATAGACAAAGGAACAAAACTCGTGCAAGCTTCCAAAGCCTTAGTTATTATACCCACCTATAATGAACGTGAAAACATTGTACTTATCATTCCCGAAATTCGGAAGGTTATTCCGGGTGTTCATATCCTTGTGGTCGACGACAACTCACCGGATGGGACCAGTACTTTAGTAAAAGAGCTGGGAGCAAGCCTCAAGGATATCCATGTGCTTGACCGAACCCGCAAGGAAGGACTGGGAAAAGCGTACATAAGCGGATTTAGATGGGCGCTTGAGCGTGATTATGAGTATATTTTCGAAATGGATGCCGACTTTTCACACAACCCCAGTTACCTTCCCGATTTTTTCAAGGCCGTTGAAGAGGCCGACCTGGTAATAGGCTCGCGTTATATCTCGGGAGTAAACGTGATTAACTGGCCCATGAGCAGACTGCTCATAAGCTATTTCGGCAACCTGTATGCTAGAACTGTCGCGGGCATACCGGTCAAAGACTGTACCGCAGGCTTCAAATGTTTCAGGCGAAAAGTTCTCGAAGAGATCAATTTGGATAAAATCGGCTCTTCCGGGTACAGTTTTCAGGTAGAGATGAACTATTATGTCTGGAAAAAAGGCTTTCGTATCGTAGAAATACCAATTGTTTTCACGGATCGTCAGAATGGTGTATCCAAGATGTCCTCGGAAATTTTTCGTGAAGCCCTAGTACTGCTTATTAAACTGAGATTCTTTTCGCTCTTCTCCAGAAAAAAGTAAAGTGGCTTTTTCAGATACACTGATTTCGATAGTCATAGTCAACTACAAGGTTGCCGATTTTGTATGTCAGGCCATTCGCTCTATTCATGAGGCAAATCTGGCCGAAAAAACCGAAATAATTGTCGTGGACAACAACTCGGGGGATGATTCACAGAGGAAGATAACCGAAGAATTTCCCGATACTATCTGGATCGGCCTCAAGAATAATCTGGGCTTTGGCAAGGCATGCAATGTAGGGGCTCATCGCGCATCGGGGAAGTATCTTCTTTTCTTGAATCCCGATACGCTTGTTTCCCACAACACATTGGAAGTTTTCGTTCGGCTGTTAAACGAAAATCCTCAAATCGGCATAGCCGGCCCCAAGATACTCAATCCCGACGGAAGCTTTCAGGCAAGCTGCAGACGCAGTTTCCCAACCCCATTCAACGCCTTTTGTCACCTGTTCGGTTTGAGCAGGATATTTGGACGAAACAAACTGTTCGGCCGGTATAACATGACATATCTGGACCCGGACAAAGAGGCCGAAGTGGATGCTCTTTCCGGCTCCTTTATGTTTATGCGCGCATCTGTGTTCGAAGAGATCGGGGGATTTGACGAAAGGTTCTTCATGTATGGCGAAGATCTGGATTTATGCGCAAAAACGCGACAGGCAGGTTATACAATCTGGTATACGCCCGATACTCAAATTGTTCATTTTAAGGGTAAAAGCTCCGCTAAACAGGCTATCCGATCACGTGCGGCCTTTTACGAGGCAATGATTCTGTTTTCCCGCAAATACCGGCACTCCTACGGATCTTTTATTCCCGGATGGCTCATTTTTTTGGGAATAGGGATCAAGGCAACCGCAAACATTGCCAAAACAATATTTCAGTCGTTTTTCTCGGGACTGATAGACCTGATACTTATCAATTCCCTGGTGTTCGCCACTCTGATAATTCGCTTTTCCTTGACGCCGGGTGCACAAACTCCATATTCTTCACTGCCCCTGCATATGGCGGTGATGCACGGCTTGATGTCGGTTATATTTCTAACCACCTATGCGGTTCGAGGCATCTATTTTTCGGAAAGGTACTCTTTCAGAAATGCGGTGTTGTCCGGGCTTCTGGCATCCATAACATTTCTGGCCTTTCTTTATTTCATTCGTCCTCTCGCGTTTTCGCGTATCGCCTTTGCCGTATCGGCAATCCTTATAAGTTTAATACTTCCCTTATGGAGAGAACTGCTCCCCAAAATTATCCGGCTCAAAAAAGCGCTTTATGCGACAGGGAAAGTCATAATTGTTAGTGAAGGCAGAGTCGGGGCGCAGCTGATTCAAAACATCGAGAAAGATTCCACCACCGAAATCGTAGGCATCATTTGGCCGCAGGAGAAAGGAAAACCGGTCGCCTTTGAAGGATATCCGGTGCTGGGTTCGCTTAAAAACCTAAAGAAAATTCTGGAACAAAATCCAAGTCACCAGCTTCTAATCGGTACAGGTGAGTCGTGGTATTCGTATATAATCGAGACTCTGGCGTCGCGAAGGCAATCGAAACTGACCATCAAGTGGGTACCTCATGAAATCCTCAATTCCACCGACAATCTTCCGGAAGTAATCCCGTTGCAAAATTTCACCGTCTGACTAAAGAGTTGCGGCAAGCTTTTTGTAAGTTTCAAAAACTTTTAAATCGAAGCAGACAAAAACGATCTTGGACGGAAGCTGATAAGCCGTGAGGTGCTGTTCGACCGTCTCCAAGGCAATCGTTGCCGCCCTATCTATCGGAAAGCGATAAACACCTGTGCTGATGGATGGAAATGCCAGTGTATTTACTCCCAGATCCAGTGCCACCAGCAGACTGTTTCTATAGGCCGAGGCCAGAAGTTGATCTTCGTTGCGGTCTCCCCCATGCCATACCGGTCCGACAGTATGAATGACATATTTGGCAGAAAGTCGATACCCTTTGGTTGCTTTTGCCTCACCTGTTGCGCAACCATTGAGCTTTTTGCACTCTTTCAGAAGCTCGGGGCCGGCCGCACGGTGTATTGCACCGTCGACACCGCCTCCGCCAAGAAGCGAATTGTTGGCAGCGTTTACCACTGCATCAACATGCTGTTGAGTTATATCGCCACGTACGATTTCTATTGCCGGGTTCATATATTAATATAGAGGAAGTAGGTAATGGAGGCGGCACCCAGATTCGAACTGGGGATAAAGGTTTTGCAGACCTCTGCCTT